>SUWI01000356.1 GCA_015061565.1 Lentisphaerota bacterium | reverse complement strand
CCATGATGACCGACTTGCCCGCGCCGGTTTCGCCGCTGATCACGTTGAAACCAGGTCCGAATTCCATATCGGCACGCTCGACCAGCGCGAGATTTTCGATGTGCATCCATTTCAGCATGGGAAAAGGTCTCCGTTCAGATCTCGCAGAGCGGCATGATGGTTTCCACCGCCTCGCGGGAAGAGCCGATCCAGTGAGTCTCGCGCAGGGCAAACGGCGTTTTCGCATCGGCTTCCAGCTGGAAGAGTTCGGGCGTGATGCGGCAGTCGAGCAGGTGCTGTCCGCTCCGGTTGACCGAGTAGAAACCGAGACCGGCCAGATTCGGCAGCATGCCGGCCATGTCCCAGACTTTGGCATTCGTCATGTAAACCGCATCGCGCCCCAGCACCAGGTCCATGCCCGAGCAGATGCACGAACCGACGGTGATCACCGGATTCACGCCGCTGAAACGGCCGCGTTTGGTAAAGAGCTGCGACAGGTTGATGCAGGAGGTGCTGTCGAACTTCCGCCCCGGATGTTTCGCCGGAGCCAGCGCGTTTTTCAGCTCGGTGCGGGTCGGATAAGGATGGCCCGGATCCGCCAGCATCGGCGTGCCGTCGTTGCCAGTGATCAGCAGCTGTCCGAACTCGGGCAGGAAGATCGCGCCGCGCGTGATGGTTCCATGATCCGCATATCCGATCGTGATACCCCAGAGGGGACGACGGTTGATGAAATTGGCGGTGCCGTCGATCGGATCGATGATCCAGATTTTTCCGTGCAGCAGCTGGTCGATCAGCTGATCGTGATCGCGTTTCTGGAACGTTTCCTCGCCGAGCAGATTTTCCGCTCCGAGTTTTTCGGTCAGCAGATTTTCGATCCCCTGGTCGGCATCGGAAACCGGGGTGCGGTCATCCTTGACTGCAACGTGCGGATCGCTTTTGATCCGATGCGCGATCTCCGCACTTTCCAGCAGGAGATCGAGCACGAAATCCGCATTCCAATCCTGCATGATGTTCATTCTCCGATGATCTTGATCAGCACGCGTTTGCGCCGGTTGCCGTCGAATTCACCGTAGAAGATCTGTTCCCACGGGCCGAAATCGAGCTTGCCGTTGGTGACCGCCACGACGACTTCGCGGCCCATGACCTGACGTTTCATGTGGGCATCGGCATTGTCCTCGCCCAGGAGATTGTGACGGTAAGCGGTCACGGGTTCATGCGGAGCCAGTTCTTCCAGCCATTTCTCGTAATCGGAATGCAGTCCGGGTTCGTTGTCGTTGATGAACACGGAAGCGGTGATATGCATGGCGTTGCAGAGCAGCAGACCTTCCTGAATACCGGAATTCTGCAGTGCCTGACGGACCTGCTGGGTGATGTTGACGAATGCGCATCGGCCGGGGATGTTGAATACGAGTTCCTGTCTGTAGCTTTTCATGTGGCGGCTCCTTGTGTGGTGTTTATTTATGAGGGAAAATGTAATCTGCAACTGAAAAAAGTCAAGTCCCTTTTTCCGGAAAAAGCAAAATCTTCTTTTTTTTTGGACTGTTGACTTGAAAGTCGGCCGTTTTTATGGTAATGTAACCGACAGCAACCCAAGGAGGAGATCAAGATGAACAGAAGAACGTTAACCGTCGCTGCCGGAGCGGTTCTGCTCGGCATCAGTCTGATCGCGTCGGCCCTGCCGCCGCCGTCCAAAATCGTATCCAATAAACTTCCGCCCCCGCCGCCCCCCCGTCATGGGAAACCGGTTCCTCCGCCTCCGCCGCCGAGAACCGTCTGGCTTACCAGCATGGGCGAAGCCAGGGCGATCGCCCGCAGGGAAAGAAAAGTCATTCTGGTCAACTTCACCGGATCCGACTGGTGCCCCTGGTGCATCCGCCTTCATGATGAAGTGTTCATCCAGAAACCGTTTCTGGATTATGCCGCCAGACATCTGGTGTTGCTGACCGTGGATTTCCCGCGCAAAAAATGGCAGACGCCGCAACAGAAAAGAGAAAATGCAGAACTGGCCCGCAGATACGGAGTCCGGGGCTATCCCACTATTCTGCTGCTCGACCCCGATGGACGCGTGATCGGCCAGACCGGTTACCGCAAAGGCGGCCCCATTCCCTATGTGGATCATCTGAGAAGCATGCTGAGAAGGTAACCGACCTTCCAGCCCGGAGTTCTTATGCGGAGCTTTTTCTGCGACAAATGCAATCTGGAATTCGATCTGGACGAGGATTTCGACGACGATGACAATACCGTCTTCTGTCCGCAGTGCAAGATCAATCTGGCCAGGATCCTGCCGGAGACCCCGGAACGGGTCCTGATGCGCGCGAAACGGCAGCAGGAACTCCGGATAAAACGGCTGAAAGCCCGGTCCCGGATGCTGCTGGTCACGGCCGGAATCCTGGTGCTGACCAATCTCCTGATGCAGATCCGACCGGCCTCGTTTTTTGTGATGCTGGTTGCCGGTCTGCTGGCCGGGATCCCGGCAGGGATATGGACGCGGCATCTGACTGCGGACCGGACCTTCCGCGCGGGTATCTTCGCCATCCTGCTGCTGGCCGTGATCCTGGCGGCGGAATGCGGGATCATATATGCCTGCGGAAAACTGCCGGTCTGGTATCCGGCATTGCGGAATCTGGTCGGAGGGATCATCCCCGCGTACATCGTCGCGATCTGGGACCGGGGCACCTGATTCCGGCTGAAAGAGAAAAACAAACAAAGCCGCTGAACCTTCGGGTATGCAGCGACTTTTTTATGGATCAGTTCCCAATTCGATTGAAAGCCGGATTTGCAATGTTATCAGAATACGAAAAAATATGAGTCCCTGCTGTAAATCAAGACCGGAATGGAAAAATCCATGATGCCGGTAATTCGTGCTCAATTACCGGCATCATGGTAATATAATCCAAAAGAATACAAAAGTCAAGGAATAATGGATTGGAACAATGAAATTTATCCGAAACTCCGAAAGCTGATCAATCAAAAATCGGAAGCAGAGCGATTTTATTGGCTGATGAAAGTCAAAGCAATTATATGGACCGATGAAATTCGGCGACTCAGATCAGCTTCCATTCGCGGAGATCCGCCTCGAGCCGGATCGGATCGAAAACCTGGCCTTTGCGCCATTGTCCGTTGTATTCGAGCGTGGGAACCACCCAGTCGACTCCGCCGTTGGCGTCGATGACCTGCTGAATGACCTCCTGCGGCTGTTCTTCGATCTCCAGATACTGGAACGGGATCTTATGGGTCTGCAGCCAATCCACTGTTTTCTTGCAGTGCGGACAGACATTCCAAGCATAGACTTTGAGCATTGAGCACCCCCTTTGGTTGCCGGTTGAGGTTAATATAGTTCAACAAAAACTCATTGTCAAGCCGGAACTTGGAGAAAAACAGCTCTGAAGAATCATTTTTTCTGCAGAAGGAAACTTTTTCCGTGCGGAATTGATTATTTTTTTCAGCCAATGAGGTTGCCTCCGTCTCGAAACGGTG
>SUWI01000052.1 GCA_015061565.1 Lentisphaerota bacterium | reverse complement strand
CCATGGGAAGACCGAACTGGCGGAGGAATCCGGTCCGCATGGAATTGATGCCGACTCCGCCGTGCATACCGGCGTGCCGGACGACGCCGTTTTCTTCGAGATCGAAAAAGAACGCCATCGTGCCGGGAGTATGCCCCGGAGCCGACTCGCACCGGATCCTGAGCGCGCCGAAGGTCAGCACATCGCCGCCGTTTATCAGCACATCGGGCTCGAAGGGTTCGTCGTAGCTGCAGCTGAGGAACTTCGCCCGGGGAAGTTCGAGTCTGCCGTTCACATAATCGCGGTCGGGGGCGCCGATATAGGTTCTGGCACCGGTCATCTCGACGAGCGCGCGGGTCATGCCAATGTGGTCATAGTGCCCGTGCGAGTGCAGAATCCAGCGGATGTCGCGCGGATTGAAGCCGAGTTCGTAAATATTGCGGAAAATGAAGTAGCCGCACTTGGGAAGTCCGGTGTCCAGCAGCAGCAAGCCGTCCCCGGTGTCGAACAGATACGACGGCGAACTCCTGCCGCCAATGTGCCAGAGGTTTCCGTAAAGCTGAAATGGTGCCAAATCGTCTTCCCACGGTCGAAAAGCAGTCATTTATTTCTCCGATTTTTTTCTGCATGCCCAATTCATCCGAACTCCCGAACATCGCCCCGCCCGCAGCGGCAGAGTGTCGGAATATATCGCCGCAATGCATTAAATGCAAGCCTGGAGAGCCGTCCGGCTGCCCGGTCCGGCCGTTTTTCAATGCAATATCGGAATAGCATCCTTGAAAAGTGGCCGAACGAGATTATAGTATCGGATTGAGAGAGAGACCGTAAGAAAACCCGAACTATCAACAGGAAAGAAGATACTGAAAAATGACATACTATCGCAAACGATCATCCGGGCGGGGATTTCATCGGGCATCCATGCTTTTATGCGTGATGTTCTGCCTTTTGCCGACCTTGCTTTTCGGAGCCGGAAAAAAGGCGCGGAAAGTCGTCCGGGTCGCCTATCAGGAATTCAACCGGCAGATGATGGTGGACGAGCACAACAAGCCGGTATCGGGTTATGCATATGACTACATCCAGGCGATCGGGATCTATGCCGGCTGGGAAGTGAAATTTGTTCCCTGCAGCAGTTTTTACGACAGTGTCAGGCTGCTCCGGGCGGGAAAAGTCGACCTCATCTACGAAATCAGCTACACGGAGGAACGCGCGAAGGAGCTGCTGTTCCCGAACGAACCAATGGGGTATGAATATTATTATCTGTATACATCGGTGAACAACACTTCGATCACCCCGGGCGATTATGGGTCCATGAACGGCAAGACCGTCGGCGTCACAACAGGAACGATTCTGACCGACATGCTGAAGCAGTGGTGCAAAAAAAAGAATGTGCAGCTGAAATTCGTCGAATATGAAGAAATAGCGAAGAAAGAGGCTGACCTGTATGCCGGGAAGATCGATCTCGACGTGGAACTCAGCATGCTGGCGAAACGCGATCTTTCGGCGGTCGAAAAAGTCGGCGCCTCCGCCTATTACCTGGTCTCGTCCCACAAGCGGCCCGACCTGATCGCCGACATCAATGCCGCGACGGAGAAAGTCCTCAACAATGACCTGTTTTATTTCACCCGGCTCCAGGAACGGTATTTTGCCGACACCGTGCTGGGACGGAATCTGACGGCCGAGGAAAAAGCCTGGATAGCGGATCACCCGGTCCTGCGCGTCGGATATTTCAACAACTATCTCCCGTTTTCCTCGAAGGACGGAAACGGCAAGCCGATCGGGGCAGGCATCGAAACCATCAGGGAAATCATCAGACTTTTGAAACTGGAAGGCAAACTGAAAATCGAATTCATCTGCTTCGATGATCAGAAAGAGGGATACCGGGCGGTCGAATCTGGAAAAATCGATTTGATGATCCCCGCCTACATCAGCAATTCGGTCAAGCAGGATTACCGTCTCATTGGCGGCAAAAGTATGGTGTCGATCGCCAGCAATCTGGCCTACCTGGACAATTACGGCGGCAAGAACAAGCGCATCGGCGTCAACCGGAACAATCTGATGCAGTATTATTACAGCAAGGATTGTTTCCCCGATTCGCAAATCGTCTTCTACGACAATATCCAGGGATGTCTCGACGGTCTGCTGAACAAAAGTCTGGACGCCACGTTCCTGAACGGGTTCCGGTCCGAAGCGCTGCTGAAACCCGGCAAATACCATCTGCTCCGGACCGTCCGGGCCAAAAACGATTTTCAGATCCGCATGGCTTTCTCGGAAAACAACATCGGACTGATGCTGCTGATGAACCGCGGCCTGACGATCATCGATCCCGATTTCATCAACACGGCATCGTATTCCTATATCGGCAGGATCTATACTTTTTCCATCATGGATTTTCTGCAGGACCATATCGTGCCGGTGCTCATTGCGGTCGCGGTCATCGTGGCACTGATCGCGGCGCTGATCGTCTATTGGATCAGCAACCGGAAACTGGCGGGGATCAACCGCGAACTGAGGACATATTCCGAAACCATCGAGAAACAGCGGCAGCAGGAGTCCGAACTCCGGGAACAGCTCGAAAAGAAACAGGATGAGCTCCAGATCGCGCTGCAGATGGCGCAGGCCGCCAGCCGCGCCAAAACCACGTTCCTGAGCAATATGTCCCATGACATCCGCACCCCGATGAACGCCATCATCGGCTTCACCGGTCTCGCGGCCAACAACGTTCATGACACCGAACGTGTCCAGGAGTATCTGGCGACTATCGCACAATCCTCGGAACACCTGCTCTCCCTGATCAACGACGTTCTGGACATGAGCCGCATTGAATCAGGCAAGATGTCCCTGAACGAGAAGGAAGAATCCCTGGCGGAGATCGTTCATGTGCTGCGGGAGATCGTTCAAGCCAACGTCCGGGCAAAACAGCTCAAGTTTTACATCGAAGCCGCGGAGATCCGGAACGAACGGATTTTCTGCGACAAACTGCGCCTCAATCAGGTGCTGCTCAATCTGCTCTCCAACGCCGTCAAATACACTGGCCAGGGCGGCACGATCCTGCTTCGGATCGTGCAGAAACCCACGGCAGATCCCAAACGGGCGTCTTTCGAATTCCGGGTCAGGGACAACGGCATCGGCATGAGCGAAGAATTCGCCAAAACGATCTTCGACCCGTTCACCCGCGAAGAAAGTTCCACCGTTTCCGGCATCCAGGGAACCGGTCTGGGCATGGCCATCACCAAAAACATCGTCGAAATGATGGGAGGCAGGATCTCTCTCTTCACCAAGAAGGGAGAAGGATCCGAATTTATCGTGGCGCTCGAATTCAGATTGCCCGAACGGGAAACTGCCGATCCGACCATTCCGGAACTGAATGGCCTGCGCTGTCTGGTCGTGGACAGTGATATCAATAACTGCCAACGCTTCGCCGCCATGCTTCGGGAAACCGGACTCCGCAGCGAATGGTGCGTTTCAGGACCGGAAGCCATCATCCGCACCGAGGAAGCCATCCACCTCGGCGACCGTTTCAAAATCTATGCCATCGATTGCCGGATGCCCGATCAGAACGGCATGGAAACGGTCCGCAGCATCCGCAAAGCCGTCGGCAAAGACGCCTTCGTCATCATCCAGACCGTTTCGGGCGGCGCGGACATCGAGGCTGAAGCAAAAGCTGCCGGCGTCGATGGATTTGTCATTCAGCCGCTTTTCCCGTCCGATCTGCGCAAAGAGCTCCTGAAGTTCTGCGGAAAAGCCAGTTCCGGACAGACCCGCAAGGACGAACCCGCCATTTCCCTGAAAGGCAGAAAAGTCCTGCTGGTCGACGACAGCGAACTCAACCTCAAGATCGGCGTGCTCGTGCTTCAGGGTCAGGGCATGATCGTCGATACCGCCAGGAACGGTCAGATCGCAGTCGACATCATTCTGAAAAAGGGTATGGACGCCTACGATTTCATCATCATGGACGTCCAGATGCCGATCATGAACGGCTACGAGGCGACGGGCATTCTCAGAAGACTTCCCGACGGCGACAAACTCAAGATCATCGCCTTCTCGGCCAACGCCTTCGAAGAAGACAAGGAAAAATCATTGAAAGCCGGCATGAACGGTCATATCACCAAACCGCTGAAAATCAATGACCTGCTGAATGAATTGAGGAAGTTTGCCGTGTGACGGAAACACGATGCCGACAGTTTCGCCGGAGCAGAAAACGGAACAATGACATATTATCAAAAATTAGTTACGGACTGCCCATTTTTCAACTTCAACCAACATTTGGAAGGATGACATGGCAACGAAAAAACAGGAAGATTTCAACCTTAAGGCACGGGACGACCGTTTTTTCCGGGCGGCATACACCGTCCTGGATCATTACCAAATCAAAAAACGGCCGGAACTGGAGGATGGTTTCGCCGTCTTCGACATTTGCGGCGGGACCAGCGATTACGTCGTCCGGATCCATCCGGAATGGAATACTTCACCGCAATGCTCCTGCCCTGATGCGGAAAACCGCGCCCGGGACAATGCCCGCGGCTACTGCAAACATATCATTGCAGTCCTGCTCCAGGAGAAAGAATTCAGCTGTCAGCTGCTGGAGGCGTTCCTGTGAAAAGAAAACTTGACCCTGTCAGCGAAAACGGTTATACCTACGTCCAGCTGTTCCCGATTGTCCGGGCCACGCTGGAGGCCGGCATCTCAGTGCTTCTGCTCGGACCTCCCGGCGTCGGGAAATCATCGCTGGCGACCGAACTTTCGCGCGTCATGAAACGCGAGCTCATCGACATCCGTCTGGCCCAGAAAGATCCGGCCGAACTGGGCGGCGTCTATTTCCCGAACCGGGAAACGCAGACGCTGGAACTCTTTCCGCCCGAGTGGGTGAAACGTGCCTGCGAGAAACCGTGTCTCGTGTTTCTGGACGAATTCAATGCGGCGGTGACCAAGCTGCATCAGGCAGCGGCTTACCAGATCGTTCTGGAACGCCGCATCGGCAAATTCCAGTTCCACCCCGAGACCGTGGTGCTGGCCGCCGGCAACCGGGAGGAGGACAATTCGATCGTCACTCCGCTTTCCAGCGCACTTTGCAACCGGTTCGCCCATTTCGAAATGCGGCCCGATACGGAAGCCTGGCTGGAATGGGCAGCAGCTCACGGCATAGATGAAAACATCATGGCGTTCGTCCGCACTTACGGCGACGAAGTGCTCTTCGATGTCTCCGACGACGCCCGCAGTTTCCCGACGCCCCGCAGCTGGGCGATGGCGAGCCGCGTGATGGCAACGGCGCATCCAAGGGACCTCAAGCGGACCATAGCCGCGTGTATCGGGGTGCCGATGGCGGACCGTTTCTGCAGCTATATGGAGATCTACCGCAAAGTGGATGCCGCCGGGATCATCGAGGGCAAAGTGCAAATCGATTTTGTGAAAAATTCCGAGCCTTCATTCATCTATGCGGCGATTTTCGCCACCGCCGGTTATCTGGTCACCACAGCAGTCCCGGACCGGAATCTGGAGAACATCGTCAAATTTATCACCTTGCCCGGGGTGATGCCGGAATACCAGATACTGTTTCTCCGTCAGCTCCGCCACCGCAAGGCGGAACTGTTCGACCGGCTGAAAGCGCTGCCCTCGTTCCGCAAGCTGGCCGCGGATCTTGTCGCTTTGCGGGTATCGCTGTATACATCATGACCGAACTTTCCGCCACCGAGATCGAAGCTGAAAGCGCCAGGCTTGCCGCTTTGCGGATGCAGATGCTGGAAATGCACCCGTTCTGGGGCTATATCCTGCTGCAGCTGCGCCTGACCGTCTCCTTTTCCGTCCCCACGATGGCTACCGACTGTGTCAATTCCATCTGGTTCAACCCGAAATATACCCGCAGGCTGGATTCCCGCGAACTCGGTTTTGTGCTGGCGCACGAGGTCTGTCATGCGGTTCTGGAAACCGACGCCAGGCGGGGAAACCGCGATCGCCGCAAATGGAATATGGCCACGGATTATGCCATCAACGACCTGGTCTCCGGCATCACCGTTCCCGGAGCAAACACCCGATATCGCGACGATACTGCATACCTTTACCGGATGCCTCCCGGCGGACTGTGTAAACGCTCCTATCACGGCATGATCGCGGAAACGATTTACGAAGACCTGTGCCGGAAAAAAGATGAATCGCCCGATGAGACCTATGTGAATGTGAAACTTACGGCCGCTGACGGAACGGAATTGGAGTTCCCGCATGTGCCCTGGGGCGGCGGATGCCGCGACCTCCATCTTCCGCTGGAACTGAACGAGGATCAGCGCGATATCCTGAGGGAACGTATCCGCGCGGCAGTGGAAAACTATCAGGCCAGCGGTTCCCGCGGCGACCTGCCCGGCGATCTCCTGCGGAAGATCGGAATTCTGGACCGGCCGAAAATCCCGTGGCGAAGGGTGCTTCACCGCTACGCCGACACCATCCTGCATCAGGACGACTATTCCCTGGCCTGTCCCAACAAGCGTTTCATGGTGTACGACCTGGTCGTGCCGGGCCATTATAATGAAAAGCTGGGGCATCTGGTCGTGGCGCTGGATACTTCCGGCAGTATGGATAACGAGACCATCCGGGCGGTGCTTACCGAGCTTCTCGGCATGGTCGATTCTTCGCAGGATATCACGCTGATCGTGGCGGATTGCCGGATTCAGCAGGTCGTCACCGGAGACGAATTGGAGCCGTTCATCGCCGCAGGCCGTTTCCCTGGCGGCGGCGGGACCGATCACAACTGCGTATTCGACTATATCCGGGAACATCGGCTGAACCCCTGTCTTTTTGTGGGGCTTACCGATCTGGACAGCTCGTTTCCCTCGCGTAAACCGCCCTATCCGGTGCTCTGGCTGACTCCCGAGGATCACGAAACTGCGCCCTGGGGCAGAGTCATCGAACTCCAGAAGGAAAGAACCTGACCCGCGCCGTTTCCGGCTCTTTATGGGGATTGGATTATTATTTGTCCGCTTCCAGCATGATCGAATGGAATTTTTCGATTTCTTCCTGCGTGACGCCGCAATCCAACAGGTAAAGTTCCGCACGTTTTTGAAGCGAATCGCCATCCTTGCCGTATTTCATGATCCCTTTTTTCAGCTCCTGATATGCTTCCCAGGCTGAACCCTTGAAATTTCTCATTCCGGGATAAAACGTGTGTTCATAATCCATTTCGATTTCCTGTTCGGAAACGCCGAGAACCGCTTCCAGTATGAAGGCCAGTGATCCCGTCCGGTCAGCTCCGCCTATGCAGTGAAAATAAATCGGATAATTCTTCGGATCGCAGAACACGCGGAAATTCTTTGCTGTAGTGATTTTTCCCCTTTTGGAGAATATTCCTCTATAGCAGGAACTGCTGTGCTGAATGAACTGGACCGTTTCTCCCAGCGGAGAAACTTTCATGTTCGCGGTTTCCCCAGTGGAACGCAGGTCCAAATCGGTATGCATTTTCACATCCTTCAGGAAATAGTCCAGATCCACGATCATCAGTCGGTTTTGACCCGGAATTTCTCTATCCACACTGTTGTTATTCAAGCCTTGTCCCCGGAATACGATATTCTGCTTCACCCGCTTGCCGTCTCTGGTGCGGTATCCGCCGAGATCCCGGATATTATTGACTTTTCCCCTGATGGTGATCCAGCGGGGAACAAGATCTTCCGTATGGAATGATGAGGAGGAAGATTCAGTAACCGTTTTCTCCTTCACATCTTTTTTGCCGAAGCTGATGACTTTCCAGTAATATTTCTGACCGATCTTGAATTTGGTGCTGCCTGGATCCGCCGTGATTTTACATTCTTTCGCAGAGAACAGACAGGTCGGGTTGGAAAAATCCGGGTTTTCGGAAAGGACAATACGGAACGGCCCCTGTTCATTTCCCGTGCATTTCCAGGTGAATATAACCGGAATCTGACTTCTCCATACAGCCTTTTTCCCGAAGAAAAACTTCTTCCCTTTCAAATCCTCATCCAGGGCAGCTTTTCTTTCTTCCTGCGATGCAAAATCCTTGAGTTTCTTCTGATTATCAGGAAGCAGCGGAACGATGCTTTCCGCTTTCGGTTTTTCCGGCAGAATTTCCGCGAAAGCACAGGACGAGACGGCAAATGCCATCACCAGAAATGTTTTTTTGAGTAATGAATTCATACCGAGCCTCCCTTTCGATTTCAGTTGGACACTGTTCTTTTTTTATAATATACTCCTGCCACGGGCTTCTTTCACACAGGCCCGGATGAAATCGCCTTTGGCTTCCGTGTAAGCATCCCGGTTGTGCTCGAAGCGTTTTTGCAAGTCCGTTTTCAAACGGGCGTATTCCCGGGCTTTGACCGGATTCTGCCGGAGATAATCACGGAATACGATTTCGTCCCAGTCGCCGGGATGACGGATATGCAGATGGAAAACTTTATCCGCAAATCCCTGCGGAGTGTAGCCTTTGCACAGGTCGAGACGGTATTCCGGAACGGTTTTTTCCGACATGACCGTATAGCCGCACCGTTCGGCGGTCCGCCGGACTGCATCCGGAGAAGCTGACGGATCCGCTTCCAGCAGGATATCCACGGTCGGTTTGGCGATCAGTCCCTCGACCGCCGTGCTGCCGATATGCTCGATCCGGACCAGCAGATTGCCGAAAGATTTTTCCAGCAGTGCTTTTTCTTCCTCATAATAATTTTTCCAGTCCGGATTGTGACTGGATAAAATGATCGGAAAAAGCTGCCACAATTCTTCCAGCGTCATCTCCGACAACGGTTTCGCACTTCCACTCATACGCAAATCTCCGCAAAGAATGGGATAATATAATGCAGACCGCGGCCGTTTCAAGCAAAAAAGTTTTTTATCGATCCCTTCGATTGCCGATTTGCTATTTTTCAAAAGCCGGACTATATTGATTTCCCGAAAACTCCATGCCGTAAAGCAATAAAGGAAAAATCATGGACGGAACAGTTCTTCATATTCTGAACGGCGATTATGCCCTGGAACTCTGGCAGAAATGCGGTTTCGAAGGGCAAAGTCTGGTCTGGCGGGAAATCTATCTGGAAGGTCCACTGCCGGATACGGAGGACTTGTCCATATTCCACGCGGCACGCGCGGAATATCTCTCGCATTTCGCCGAACTGGCCGGCATCGGCAGGGACCGGCTTTGCCGGCATCTGAAAAAGCTGGATGACTCCATTCTGGACCTGCCGGCGTCCTCGGCGCTGATGCTGTGGTTCGATTCCTGCATTTTCGATCAGACCATTTTGATGCGGATCCTGCATCTGGTCAACCGGAAAAATACCGGAACCGGGAATGTCTTTTTGTATTGCTGCGAAGGAAACTGCCTGACCATCGACGATTTCAGGCAAGGTTGGCTGAAAAGAGTTCAGCTGCAGCCGGATGACCTGGAAACTGCCGCCAAAGCATGGCATTTTTTTCTGAACCGGGATGCCGCCGGCATGGTGAATCTGGCCGAAAGGGGAAACTTCGAACGGCTGCCGAAAATGAAAAAAGCCCTGTTCCGCTGTGCCGAAGAAGTCACGGAAGACCGGAACGGTCTGAACCGGACCCAGCGGCAGATCGTTCAGCTCGTTGCCGAAGGCCGCAGTTCGTTCATGGAAATCTTCAAAGGGCTGGATGCTTTCGAGGAATATCCGTTTTTAGGCGACACGGGCTGTCAGCGTCTGCTGGATCAGCTGGTGCGGAACGGTTATCTGCTCCGGCACGGTGATCGTTACGAATTGCCGTGAATCAACCGTTAACAGGAGGCTGTCGGGAATGAAAAAGTTTTTCGTGAATCTTTCGGTATTGCTGCTTGGCGGATGGCTGCTGTCCGGATGCGACCGTTTCGGCGATTACACGAAAGAACAAATGGAAATCTTCGAACCGCATGTCATCTACTTCGGCAATCTGACGGAAGTCATCATTGATCCGGGCAAAGAGAAATGCCGTATCGTCTATGAACTTTACAACCGACGGGGAGATGCGTTTCATATTCCATACGGTATCGCGACCGTATATTTCGCGGAAAAGAAATTCGTTGTTTCAGACCGAGGCACCGGAAATCTGGCCATAAAAATCGATGGCAGGGAATACTCTTTAAAAGAATCCAATCCGGTAATCCGCGCCGGACAAGGCTTGTCCTGGACCAGGGCTCCATTCACGCAGGGACCGGAACAACCTGTCGTCTGGATTTATCCGCTGAAAGGTGATCTTGCAGAGCTTACCGGCAGATGACGAAGATACAGTCAAAACGGTGAGCCCGCGCCCTGCCCTGGGTCACGAGCACAGTCGCGGGCGGCAAAAAAAAGCGGATATTTTTCAAAAACAGCTTGACTTTCCGTATTTTTCGGGTAAATTTCAGTCTGCACTTTATCCGGGCGATTAGCTCAGTTGGTTAGAGCGTCACGTTTACACCGTGAATGTCAGGGGTTCAAGTCCCTTATCGCCCACCAGTTTTCATCTCGCCTCTGCCGGGATTTCGCCTCGGCAAACCGTGAACGAGGCTGAGCGAACCCAACGGGAAGACTGCCGCGGCGTAATCTGCAACGCTGATTCCTCCGAACGGGATGCATCAATCCTTCAGACTGCCGTCGATGCTGACCGTTCTGACCTTGACGGGAATTGCTTTGCCCGCCAGTTCCAATGCCTTCTGGACGATCATGACCGTGCCGCAGCAGCAGGGAACTTCCATCCGCGCAACGGTGACCGACCTGATCTCATGCCGCCGGAGGATCTGCGCGAGTTTTTCTACATATCCGTCGGTATCGGTATCCAGTTTCGGACAGAAGACGATCAGGATCCTTCCGTTCAGCAGTTCCCGGTGGAACGAGCCATACGCATGAGCCACGCAGTCCGCCGACACCAGCAGGTCGGCGTTATCGAAATATTCCGCACCTGGATTCAGCAGTTTCAGCTGGACCGGCCACTGGCACAAGGCCGACGCTCCCCCGGCAATGGCCTCCCTGTCCACTTTCTGTGCGGCAAAACGTTTCATCTGCGAGCCCGGAGATCCCGTATGCGGCAGCACCGGGACCGGAATATGATGTTCCTTGAGATAGTTCACGGCAATGTCGAACAGCTTGAATTCGCCGTGCGACCGCAGATGTTTCAAATGGGCGATGATGGTATTTTCGCCCTGTTTGACGATCGTTTCCATGACCTTTGCCTCGTCATAGGGTTCCGCTTCCCGTTCCACGGTGCGGATCGCTCCCGCGGGACATTCCCCGATACAGGCGCCGAGTCCGTCGCAAAAGAGATCGCTGATGAGCCGGGCTTTCCCGTCGATGATCTGCAAAGCGCCCTCGGGGCAATTCGGTATGCACTTACCGCAGCCCGTGCATTTCTCCTGGTCGATCTCGATGATTTTCCGTTTCATGTTCTTATAGCTCCTTTGTGTTACTCTGATGTCAGCTCCGCCAGGCGGTTCAATGCGGTGATGAACCACGGGACATCCCAGGGGGAGCAAGCCCAATGCTGATAATAACGCCATCGGGAATAAATGGCATTTCCCAACAGCTGAAGATCGTCGATCTCATTGATATACAGACCAATATTTCCGGTGTCCATGGAGGCATCGGGATATTTGGCTGCAAAAGATTCTCCGCGATCCATAACGAAGCCCAGCGCAGCGCATTCATTCCCCATCAAATGTTCAGCTTCATGAATATGCTGCAGCTGAAATTCCGTTATCCACTTCACAGCGAAAGCATGAATTTTTGTTTTGTCTATGTTCATAAAAATCCTTGTTCCATGCGGATTCGTTTTCAGAAATCCCAGCCAGGCGATCTTTAATATATTGCACAAAACCGAATATTCAATCGGAAACGCTGTCTTTCCCGGCAATTCAGCATAAAAAGGAACGTAACCGGTCAGTGACATCCCGCGAACATCTGAGCCGGCAGTCCGACCAGTCCGACCAGTCCGACCAGTCCGACCAGTCCGACAAAAGTTCGGCTCCCCTGCACCTTGCCCTTCCAGTTGTCTTCCGGCTTTGCCGCCGACTTGTAACTTGAAACTTGTAACTTGAAACCCGCAATAGCCCGATTTATCTTGTTTCGCCACTTGCAGGAATCCCTTTTCCATGGTATATTACCGGATTGATTTTCAGCAGACATCAACCCGGAATCAGCAAATGAAACGAATCGTGACAATACAGGATATATCCTGCATCGGCAAATGTTCCTGCACCGTGGCGCTGCCCGTCATCTCGACCATGGGCATCGAATGCGCCATTCTGCCGACTGCGGTGCTGTCCACCCATACGGAATTTCAGAATTTCACGTTCCGTGACCTTACCGGGGATATTCCTGGGATCGTGGAACATTGGAAAAAGGAAAAGTTCAAATTCGATTCGATCTACACGGGTTATCTGGGCTCATTCCGGCAGCTGGAACAGGTCGCGGAGTTCATCCGGGATTTCCGGACGGGATCGACCTCGGTCATCATCGACCCGGTGCTCGGCGATTACGGGCGGCTCTATCCCGGCTTCACGGTCGAATTCGCCGCGGCCATGGGCAAGCTCTGTGCGGAAGCGGATGTCATCGTGCCGAATCTGACCGAGGCGGCATATCTGCTCGGCGAACCGTATCCGGGCGAAGGCTATGACGAAAAAACGATCCGCGAACTGCTCAAACGTCTTTCCGGACTGGGCGCGAAAAACACCGTACTCACGGGCGTGAGTTTTTCACCCGATCAGGTCGGTGTGATGGGTTATGAAGCGGAAAAGGACGAATATTTCAGCTATTTCCATCCGAAGCTGAACGCCTCGTTCAACGGGACCGGCGATCTTTTCGCCAGCACGCTGACGGGTGCGTATGTCCGGGGCTGTTCCCTGCTGGAAGCCTTGACCATCGCGGCCGACTTCACGGCGCAATGCGTGGAACTGACGCTGCAGAATCCGGAACATGTCTTCTACGGCGTGGAATTCGAACGCGCCCTGCCCTCGCTGGCCAGACGTCTGGGACTTTGATCACCACATGATCCAGTTTCTGGGAGTATTGTATATCCCGCCCTGTTTTCCGGGATATACTCTCAATTCGCGGAGTTCGAACCGTTTGACGGAACCATTGACAGCAGTCCAGAACACACAGCGTGGATGATTGCTTGCGTTCGCCGGAGTTTTACTGTTATTCTCCCTCCAGTCCCAGGTAACGCCATGGGTATCGCCGTACAACAGCCAGTTGGGCGGATCCGAATTGCGGCAGGGCGTTTTATAATACGAATTGGTGCTCAGGCGGAAGTAAAACATATAACTGCTTACACTGATCAAATCGGCAGCGGAAATGCTGTTCAGGTTACGGGCGGGACAGACAAAAAACTTTCTCCATTGGGAACTCGACGAATATTGCGGAGTATAACCGTTCAGGGCCAGGGACTGGACTCCGCTGTTTTCCTTTCCTGTCTTGCAGAACCGGGTCATATAGTTAAGACTTTCGGTCGGCGGCGGATAAAAACCTTTGCTGTCATCCGTATAGTTTGCCATCATCAGATACATCTGTTTCTGCTGCGACAGGCAAGCGGATTCTTTGGCTTTATCGCGGGCATGGCTCAATGCAGGCAGGAGCATACCGGCCAATATCGCGATGATTGCAATCACGACGAGAAGTTCTATCAACGTGAATGTCCGGCGGCGGACTGACAGCGATTTGCCGGAGCATCCGAGCGCCGACGGGATGCAAGTTCCCTGCCGGTCTGAAATTCTTTTTTTCTCAATATTCATTGTTACTACCTCCTTGGGTTGGTTAATCAAAACAAATTCTGAAAAATGCGGATCAGTCAGCCAGACGAACCTCCAGTTTGTCGAACCATGCAGCATCATCGGGAGACTTTTGTCCCGATACGGAAAGGACGGGGATCAATTGATTCACATTTTGCGGGACCTCGACACACGGGATTACAGCCTGCTGCCAATCCGAGCCCGGAACCGGTTTGAATTCGGCCCGTTTGCCGGAACCTCTGGCCGTCCATTTATATTTGTTCATCCAGCCGACGGATAAAGAAATTTTGCCGTTTCCGCGGATTTTTCCATAAACGGAGATCTGGTATTTTTCACCGGGTTTGACGGCGATATACTGACAAATGGAAGCCTGTTTATCCATGCCGGCAACTTTGGCGGATTGGGAACTCCCGAATCCAGTGGTGCCGTCGATTGAATAAAAACCGGAAACCGGCTGTTTTTCATTCCAGACCCAGAAAGACGGGAAAGTCTTGACCGGTTTGACCAGGCCGTCCGAAGCACCGTTCCGGAACTCGCCGTTCCGGACTTTGTTCTGTCTGCGGATCGCCCGCATCATGGTCTTGGCGGTATCCGGTTTTTCATAGAGATCATCCAGCTGAAAGATCTCCAGCTTGTCGAACCAGACGCGCTCGGAAGGCGGCCGGTTTCTGGAGGAAAGCATCACCACGAGTTTTCCGGCACCGGCAGGGACCTGGGAGAAGACGGAAAGGGGTTGCCAGTTCGCGGAGGGACGGGGACCGCCAGCGGGGAAAGCGGATTTTCCGCAATCCTGGCAGCACCAGGTCGATTGAGCAGTCTGCCAGCCGATGGAAAGCCGGGGCTCCCCCTGCCCTTCGGATCTGGCCTTAATCCGGACATAATAGCTCTGTCCTTCTTTGACATTAAGGGTTTGAATCAAAGTCACGGAGCCGCCGAGCATTACAACGGATGTCGGACTGTCAGATCCGGTATTTTTATCAACGGCAGCCTTGCCTTTGCCGAATTGAGCGAATCCGGGGACCCGGCTGGAGGTGAAACCAAGATCATTTTTTTCGGTTTTACTGCTCTGCCCGTCTTCAAACTCCGGATTGCGCGCCAGATTCTTCAATTTCCCGGCTGAGACAGCGGCGGGAAGTTCATCCAGAATACCGGCAGGATTGCGGGACAATTCGATGGCCCGGACAACCCCGGGGAAAGTGGTTTCCCAGCTCCGAGACTCCTCATCGGAAAACCAGGTCCGCCGTTCCCCGTAAAGCCAGACATATTCGTCCGCGGCCTCCAGGGCATTGGTCAGCTGATACCGGAAAGCGCGAAGTTGGGAACCGTTTACCGGCGGAACGGAATAGCCGCTCCGGATGATGTGGGAATCCAGATAAATACCGAATCCTGCGAGGACTTGTCTCCGGAATTTTTTCCGGTTCTCCGGCGACACAGCCGGATTTGACGCACTCCGGATTTTCTGGTAGCTGTTCAGAAAACTTGCCTTGTTTTTGTACCAGTAACCATTTTCGCATCCGTCGATCAATGTCATTTCCGGCGGCATCTCGTCCAGCAGACCGTTGATGAAAGCCGGATACAATCCGTAAGCGATTTTCGGAAACGCATCCGGAGATGAAAGCCCTGACATGGTAAGAAACCAGTAAAACAAAATCGTCGCATTGGGATATTCCGATTTCACGGCCTTCATGATCTGCCGTCCGCGGAGACGAGCCTGATCCGAAGTGAGCTGAAACGATTTGCCGGAATCGGGACGGTATGCCCAGCGGAACTTGGAATAAGTTTCCGCATCAAAAACCAGTCCGCGGCATCCGCTTCGGAAAGCGGCACGGGCGGCAAGCCGCATGTGAGAGGCAACGTCGCCCCAGAACTCGTCGTCGAACCAGTCCGCCGTTTCCGAACGGTTTCCGGTTGCCCCAGTCAGAATGAAATTATGTTTGAATTTCGTGAACTGGCATTGTTTCATGAACTCGATATCGCGGTCGAAAACGGTATCGGCCCATTTTCCCCGCTGCCAAAGGCGTTCGGAACTGCCGATTTTCTTTCCCGAGACATCCCGTGCCGTAAAGCTCAGGATGAGACCGTCAAACGGAAGCCGTTTTTCCAGATCCTGATAAATTCCGGCCAACTGTTCGGGTCGCCTCTGATCCCAGCCGCATTGAATGATTTTCCGGCCGGTATGGTCGGCTGACCGGACACTGCCGGACGAAATCAGCACGATGACCCCCATCACCGCGGCAAGCTTCATTCTTATTCCGTATTCCATCGGTTCATCTCCCGTAAAAAGTTAAAACTGCGGATTATTTCCAGCGGTCCGAATCTTCAGAACCAGCGGCTGATACGCCGGACAGCCGGTATTCAAAAGCCGAACCGTGCCGGCATCACATTCGAACCGAACCTCCTGCCATTGCCCGGACCCGCTCGACTTGGAAAAACGGCAATATTCCGCGGCCATGAAATCCGGATCCGAAGGGACAAACGGCATGATCGTGTAGAATTTCACAGGGATTTCCCTTTCGACGGTCTTTTTTCATTCACAGCTGCGACCGAATCGCCCGTAGTGAATTCGGGCCGGATCAAAACGGTTTTGCACAGCTTCCGATCCGGATTTTCGATTTGGGCCAGCAGCATCCCGGCAGCCTCGGAACAGATCGGATTCAACATGGTGCAGACTCCGGCAAAACGGCTGTTGCGGCAGAACGGCATGTTGTAGGATCCGGTCAGACTGATGTCATCCGGGACCCTCAGCCCCATTTTCTCCAGCCCCAGCCGGGCAAAATTCGCCCGATAATCATCGACACAGACAATGGCAGTCGGCGGCGGACCGTCCCGGAAAGCTTTCTCAAGATACGGGGTATAATCCGGTGCCTCGAAACAATTGGGCAGTATCCCGTTCACATAAGGCCGCTGCCAGACCAGCTGGTAACGCTCGTCACAAGGCAGATCCAGCTCGCGCAAGGCTTGCAGATAGCCTTGATAACGTTCATACGAGATCTGATTTTCAATTTCATCGGTAAGGAATGCGATCCGGCGGTGTCCATGCTGCATCAGATATTTCAGTCCAAGCACGCTGAAAGCATGATTATCCAGCGCCACAAAATTCGAATCCAGCGCGAGCGTGTGATACTGAATGCCTACATGGGGAAACGGACGGATGTATTTCCGCCAGAATTCAATATCCGCCGGTCCGTGGAAAACCAGTCCGGCAATCTCGCCGTCGACCAAACACTGCGGCGGCACCCAGTCTAGTTCGACTTGAGTCAGCATCAGGTTGTAGCCGTGTTTCTGAAGTACGCCGTTGAGTCCGGTGAAAATGGGTTCGAAGGTGTTTTCCGCACGGAAAGTATATTCGCTCATCGCCGAGGAAAAAGAGAGAAACAGAATCTGATTCCGGCCCCGTTTCACTGCTCCGCCGCAGCGTTCCTCCGCGGGAACCACGAACGTGCCGCTCCCATGGACTTTGCTCAACAAGCCTTCATCAACCAGATTCGCCAGGGCATGGCGCACGGTATTGCGGCTGATCCCGTATTGGTCCGACAATTCTTTCTCAGTCGGCAGAGCTTCGCCGCCGGACAGCCGGTTGGACAGGATATCCTGCCTCAAATCGTTTTCCAGACGGGTATAACTTAAATTTGTTCTTTTTGTCATTCTTATGTTGTTCCTTTTGTGATAATATATTCCAGAGAAAACAGTTTGTCAAATGGACAAATAAAAAAAAATGAACTTTTTTCCCTTTTCACTTGCAAAACGCGGTTTCTGTGATATTTTGCGAGACAAAAAATGAAGAAAGGGCTTTGAAATGGCTTTCAAATGGAACATGCAGTTGAGCGGCTGGCGGGCGGAGATCAAAGTCGATCTGCCCGCGAATGCCATGGTTTACACCTGCAATATGATGATGGCGCAGGCGAATCCCCTGCCCCCGCTGACCAATTCGCAGCAATTCTGGGGCGACCTTTCGAGCTCCAACGTGATCGTCGTCGGCACGCCGGAACATTTCATCCTGGCCGGAGCGGTGACGGCGTTCCGCTCGCTGACCATTCTGCGCGCGGTCTACGACAGCCGCCGGATCACAGGAATCGAGATTTATCAGCCGGAAATCAAGCCCGGGGAAAAGCCGGAGGAAACCGTCATTCTCGAAGGTCCGGACTGGCGCACCATGCTGACTCAGTATGCCGACATTGCCGCGGAGAAAATGGGCGTGAAACCCATCAAGGCGGAAAAGAATATGACCGGCTACTGCACCTGGTATTATTATTACAAGGGAGTGACCGAAGCGCACACGCTTGAAAATATCGAAGCGCTCGCCCGGAACCGGTCGCCTTATGCCGCCGAATATGTCCAGATCGACGACGGCTACCAGACTTTCCAGGGCGACTGGCTCGACCAGTGCGAATCGTGGCCGACCCCTGTCCGGGAAGTCGCCGCAAAAATTACCGGTGCGGGCATGAAAGCGGGAATCTGGACCATGCCGACCACCGCCTCCACGGCCAGCAGAGTGTATCGGGAGCATCCCGACTGGTTCGTCAAAAACGAACAGGGCGAAACCGCCACGCTGCCGGGCTGGTCCCCTGCCCCGGACAATCACTGGGCATGTCTGGACTCCACCAATCCGGAGGCCCGCGAACATATCGCCGGCGTGTTCAAAACTTTCCGGTCCTGGGGATTCACCTATTTCAAAATGGACGGGCTGTATTTCGGTCTCCAGAAAGGGATCCGGCGCGATCCGGATGCGACTTCGGTGAGCGCCTTCCGTCTGCTGCTGAAAACCATCCGGGAAGCCGTGCCCGATTCCGTGCTGATGGCGTGCTCGGAACCGTTCCTGCCGTGTCTGGGACTGGTGGACAACGCCCGGGTCAGCAATGACACCTCGCGGTATTTCTACAGTGCGCGGGAACCGAAAAACGCCCCGCAGGGATGCGGCTGTTCCATTACCGACGCATTTCATATTTCTCTGGCGAATTTCTGGTGTTTCGACCGCTGGTTCCGCGCCGATCCGGATGTGGTGATGGCGCGTCAGGACAATGCGTTCTACACCCGCGGACAGGCCAAGATCTCGGTTCTGGGCGGCATCATGACCGGCGTCAGTTTCACCAGCGACCATCTCGGCACGATCAACCCGGAACGCAACGCCCTGCTGGCGAAAGCGCAGGACATCCGGATGCGCGAAGTGCGTCCGCTGAACAGCATCCCGAACATCTGGCCGATGGAATTCGAGGGCACGGTCAACGGCAAACGCGCGGTCGCACTGGTCAACGACACCCCTGCGGTCAAGGTCTGGAAACTGGCCGATCTGGGTCTCCCGGAACAGGTTTACGATCTGCTGGACGACCGCAAGGTCTTCCATGAGATCACGATGAACGGCGAAGACGCGGCTCTGCTCACTGCGGAGTGAATAATGCAGGACGGCTGCGAAAACCGGCTTTTTTTCATCCGGAGCTTTGCAATCCGCCGAACCTGATGTATATTTTCACAATCGGAACAACGAAAACTGCTATTCAAAAAAAGGAAGCATAAAATGGCATACGAAAAGATCACCGTTCCCGCCGGGGAAAAAATCACCCTCAAGTCCGAAGGAGTCCTGAACGTTCCCGATCAGCCGATCATCACTTACATCGAAGGCGACGGCACGGGTCCGGACATCACCGCAGCCGCCATGAAGATCTGGAATACGGCGGTTGAGAAAGCCTACGGCGGCAAGCGGAAAATCGCCTGGATGGAAGTTTTCGCCGGTGAAAAGGCCAACAAGGTCTACGGTGAAGGCACCTGGCTGCCGCAGGAAACGATCGACGCGATCCGTGAATACCGGATCGCCATCAAGGGCCCGCTGACCACGCCGGTCGGCAAAGGCATCCGCTCGCTGAACGTGGCGCTGCGGCAGAACCTCGACCTGTATGTCTGCCTGCGTCCGGTCCGCTATTTCCGCGGCGTGCCCTCCCCGGTCAAGCATCCGGAACTCACCGACATGGTGGTCTTCCGCGAGAATACCGAAGACATTTACGCTGGGATCGAATGGGCGTCCGGCACCCCGGAAGCGCA
This sequence comes from Lentisphaerota bacterium, assembly GCA_015061565.1. Classification (GTDB taxonomy): domain Bacteria; phylum Verrucomicrobiota; class Lentisphaeria; order Victivallales; family UBA1829; genus SIG94. Next base: position 6,852 of record SUWI01000052.1, on the reverse strand, counting down.
GAAAGTGATCGCGTTCCTGCAGAATGAAATGAAAGTAACCAAGATCCGTTTCCCGGAAACCAGCGCGATCGGCATCAAGCCGGTCTCGGTCGAAGGCAGCGAACGTCTGATCCGGGCCGCGATCAAATATGCGATCGACAATCACCGCAAGAGCGTCACGCTGGTGCACAAGGGCAACATCATGAAATTCACCGAAGGCGGCTTCAAGGAATGGGGCTATGCGCTCGCCAAACGCGAATTCGGCGACAAGGTGATCGCCTGGGCGGACTGCCCGGACGGCAAAGTGCCCGCCGGCAAGATCCTGATCAAGGACTGCATCTGCGACGCTTTCCTGCAGCAGATCCTGACCCGTCCGGCGGAATACGACGTGATCGCCACGATGAACCTGAACGGCGATTATGTGTCCGACGCGCTGGCGGCCTGTGTGGGCGGGATCGGCATCGCCCCGGGCGCCAACATCAACTATCTGACCGGCATGGCAGTGTTCGAAGCCACGCACGGCACCGCTCCGAAATACGCCGGCATGGACAAGGTCAACCCGTCCTCGCTGGCGCTCTCCGGCGAAATGCTTCTGCGCCATATCGGCTGGAACGAGGCGGCCGACCTGGTCACCCGCGGCATCGAAAACGCCATCGCGGACAAGCAGGTCACCTACGACTTTGCCCGGCTGATGGACGGTGCGACCGAGCTTTCCTGCTCCGGTTTCGCCAAAGCCGTCGTCGAGCGGATGTGACCGGAAAAATGAACCGGCCGGAACCAGAGGTCGAATACCGGGTGCCCGCGGAGATCGATCCGGCGGATGCTGCCGCGCTGTATGTGGAAGCCGGCTGGATGGAATCCGCCGATGAATCCGAAGTAACGGCCATGCTCCGCGGCACGTATGCGGTTTCCGCCGCCTTTCACGAAGGTCGTCTGATCGGATTCATGCGCGCTTTTTCCGATGGGGTCGGCGATGCCTATATGCTCGACCTGATCGTGAATAAAAAATACCGCCGGCTCGGCATCGGCAGGAAGATCCTGGACAACCTGACCGATCATCTGAAGCGGCAGGGGATCGACTGGATCCTCTGCATCGGCGCTCCGGGGACCGGCGAATTCTATTCCCGGACCAGAGCGGAAAAAATGACCGACTATACACCATACCGGTTCGAATCATGACAGAGGGGAGATAAACACGTCATGGATACATTTGTTTATGCGGAAGTGATGAAGGACGTTCCGGACTGCGATCCGGAAGAACTGCGGACGGCACTGCGGCAATCGGATTTTCCGAGCTGCGAATATGCGCCCGCCAATCTCCGGATGTGGGCCGATTCGTTCCAGACCCGCGCCGGAAAATTCCGCGGACAGCTTTATTTCCACATGTCCAATATCGACGAACTGCTGTTTCCCTGCGGAGACGGCCTGCCCGGTGCGGACGACCTGCATGCGGTCTCCGAGGGGATGAAGGCGGCCGGGTTTTCCGGCACGATCGCCCATGTCCCGCAAAGCGCGGCGAATCTGCCCGGACTGGACCGTTTCTACCTACTCCAGCCGATGGACGACGGCAACGACGAATACATCTACAAAACCGAAACGCTGGCGGAGCTGCGCGGCTCGAAACTTTCCAAAAAACGCAATCTGATCTCCCAGTTCGAACGTCTTTATTCGCCGTATGAGGTCAGGGAGATCACGCCCGCGGACCACGTCACGGTTCTGGCGCTCAACGACCAATGGCGGCGCGAACACGACGGCATGCGGAGCATCGAAAACGAGCAGAAAGCGCTTTCGAACGCGTTGAAATGCTATGACCGGCTCGGTCTGCACGGACTGATCCTGACTGCGGGCGGCAATATCGAGGCGTTCGCGATCTTCAGTCCGATCAATTCCGACTCCTGGACGGTCCATTTCGAAAAAGCCCGTTCCGACTGCAAAGGCGCGGCGCAGGTCATCAATCAGCAGACGGCGAAATATCTGACCGGGAAATGCGCCTATATCAACCGCGAACAGGATCTCGGCATACCGGGTCTGCGGCAGGCGAAACAATCCTACATGCCCGACCGGATGCTCAAAGATTTCCTGCTGATCCCGAAATGAGAAGAGTCACAAGTTGCAAGTCTCAAGCTGCAAGTATTTGAGGTAAAATCATGAAAATAACTGTCATCACCGGCGATATAACCAAATTGGAATGCGATGCGATCGTGAATGCGGCCAACTGCACCTTGCTGGGCGGGGGCGGAGTGGATGGCGCGATCCATCGCGCGGCAGGTCCCGGTCTGCTCGAAGAATGCCGCAAATTCGGCGGCTGCAAAACCGGAAAAGCGGTCATCACGGCGGCTTATGATCTGCCCTGCCGTCATGTTATCCATACGCCCGGCCCGGTCTGGCACGGCGGCAAATATAACGAGGCGGAAAAACTGACCGCCTGCTATTTCAATTCCCTGACGCGCGCCGCGGAAAAACAATGCCGCACGGTCGCCTTCCCCTGCATCTCCACGGGGATCTATCATTTCCCTGCGGAACAGGCGGCGGAGATCGCCCTGAAAACGGTCCGGGAATGGACCGGCGAGTTTCCGGAAGAAGTGATCTTCTGCTGTTTCAGCGACCGCGACCGGAAAATCTACGAACAGCTGCTGTCCTGAACGGAGTCATTTTTTCTCCTGCAGCATGCGGCTGCGGAATTCACTGGGGGTCATGCCGTTCATCCGCCGGAAGAAACGGGAGAAATAACGGATATCCGGATAGCCGGTGAGCTCGGCGATTTCCCCGATGCTGAGCTGACGGTTGCGCAGCAGATCGCAGGCATGGCGGTTGCGCAGTTTCAGGACCGTTTCCCCGGGCGGATCGCTGTTGCGTTCCTTCCATTGCCGCCGGAACGTGGAAAAACTCAGGCCGAACCGCCGGGCCAAAGCGGGAAAATCCAGTTCGTCGCAATAATGGTTGCGGATGTATCCTTCCATCTCCTCGATGGGTGAAAAACGGTCGGCGGACTGGTCGCGGTAAAAAGTCACGCTCAGCATGGCCATGGCCAGACAATCCAGCTGGGTGCAGATCCCCGGCGAAAGCGGACCGTTGAAGAGTTTCAGGAACATGGCCATGTAACTGAAAAACGGCGAGTTTTCCGCAGGATAGAACAATCCGAAATCGCCCCGCTGCGGCAGGCGGTCGCCGAACAGACGTTCCGGATGAGTGAAGACGAAATAAAACTCATTGCAGGGGAGCAGCGGCGCAGTGATGAAATGTTCGCCCGGAAGACAGAGCCGGCAGTGCGGGCGGGTCACCAGCAGTTCCCTGCCCCGGGTCCGCATCAGCAGTTCCATTTTCGGCGCACCGTCGATATAGGAAAATGCCAGATGGTCGTATACCCGGTCCACCGAAATTGTCTTCTGTTCCAGAAAACCGGCCCGGTTCAAGGGTTCCATGCCCCGGATCAGCCGCGGGATCGTGTCATAAAAGATGATCGCCATAGCAGATTTGAAACACCAGTTAGCAAAAAATCCACATGATTTCTATTGTTTTTTATATGAATCCGGTTATAATATATGATAAAATGAGCAAAAATACAAGTATTTCAGGAGAAATTTGTCATGTTTCTTTCGGCTTATACGCTTTCCTACGGCAACTGGACCGTGATCCCGTCGCATTGGGACCGGCTGTTCGGTGAGATGCGGGACAACGGGTTCGATGCCGTCGACCTGTCCTTTTCCGAAAGCGAAGCGATGTATTCGATGCGTGCGATCGAACAGCAGATCGCCAAGGCGCACAGACACGGTTTGAAAGTGCTGCTGATCCCGAGCCGTTTCGCCGGACGCCTGGCGGGCGCGCCGTTCATGTCCAGTCCGTTCATCTGCGCCCATCCGGAATGGGTACTGCCCGGACATCCCGGCTGCGGTTGTCTGGACGTGCCTGAAGTCGTCGAAGCTTCCGTGAAATTCATCGAACTGATCGTGAAGAATTTTGAAATCGATGGACTGATTCTGGATGAGCCGAAAGAAGCGGAAACGCCGAGCAGCCATCCGGCCACGGTCGCGCGTTACGGTCATCCGGGCACGGCGGAAGATGCCCGCTGCAGTATGCTGGAATATCTGAAGGCATTGATCGAAACCGCTAAACGGCTTCGTCCGGAACTTTCGATCACGATTTTCAATATGCCGCACACCTCGCCGGACTTCACCGCCAGGACGGCGGCTCTGCCGGGGATCGATTACGCAGGGTTCGACGGAACGCTGTGCCTCCAGAGCTATTTCCATGACCGGCCGTTCCGCGTCAAGCCGACCGTGCGGCAGCTCTGGCCGCGGATCCAGGCTGAGGCCGAAGGGAAATGCGGCACCTTCGCCCTCCTGGAAAACATGCTGATCCCCAGCTCGGAACACGCGGTCTATGAAGCCGAACTGGAGGCGACCCTCGATGAAGTTCATCCGGACCATCTGGCCTGTTATTACTACGGGCACAACAATGAAGACGGCGAATACATCCAGAAAATCACCATGGATGCGGTCCGCCGTCTGAAATCCAGATAAAACAGGAGAACCGATACCATGAATGAACACGTGAAAAAAAGTGCCGCTGCGCTGGTCTGGGGGATCGCGCTGCTGCTCTCCGCGCAGGATCTCCTGCCCGATCTTGAACAGTTCAAACCGGCCGACAATGCGGTGGTAAAAACGGCAGACGGGGAAAAGATCCTGCATCTGGAAGCGGGTCCGAAGGACAAGGAAACCTCCATCGGCTGCACGCTCGAACTGAAGCCGTTCCGCCGGTATCTGCTGACGCTGGAGATCCGGGGCGAAGCGGTCAAGGACACCTCGAAACAATGGGTCCGCGGCACAGGGATCACGCTGAAAGACCAGACGAAGATCCTTTTCCGGGGCAGTCAGCATGGCCGCTGGAAACATGCCAAAGGCACTTTCGGCTGGAACAAGATCACGGTCCCGTTCCGAACCTGGGAGAATGGTGAAATCCACCTGAACTGCGAGATTTCCGGCGCATCGGGCACGGCGGATTTCCGGCGCATCCGGATCACTGACCAGACCCCGGTCCGGAAAACCATCCGGTGTTCCGGCTGTGTTTACCGCGATGAAAACGGCAACGGCAGACGCGATCCTTCCGAACGGGGCTGGGCGGGTATCCAGGTGTCGGACGGTCTCCAGATCATACAAACGGATCCCGAGGGGAACTTTGTGCTGGAAAATGCTTCCGGACAGTTCGTATTTGCGGCGAAACCTTCGGATGGAGTTTTCACGACGCCCTATTACCGGCAGCTGTCGGCGAAAGCGGAATTCGGGATCCGGCCCTGCCCCGTCAAAAAGAAAGTGGTGTTCCTGTCGGTGAATGACAGCGAATGCAAAGACGCCTCGGGTTTTATCGGCGAAGTTGCCGCGGCAGCGAAAAAATATCAGGCGGATTTTCTGGTCCATTGCGGCGACATCGGCGATCAGAAAGGACATTTCGCGACCATGACCCAAGCCGGACTGCCGGTGTATTACGCCATCGGCAACCACGACTTCAAGCGCGGCTCCTACGGCGGCGAGGCATTCTTCGAAAAGATTTTCGGTCCGGTTTATTTTTCCTTCAATTACGGCGGCGTGCATTTCATCGTTCTGAGCTACTATTACGGGGTGGATGTGCCGCCGTCCGCCGATCTGGAAGCCCGGCAGTATCAATGGTTCAAGGAAGACCTGCGGCTGAATCCGGGACCGCGGATCATTTTCCGTCATCATCCGATCCGGGTTTTTCCCGATCCGCTGGCGAAACTGATGCTGGACCGGAAAGTCCGAATCACGGCCATGATCTCGGGACACACCCACGTCACGCAGGCTCGTCTGATCCGTGGAATGGTCACCGCGGAATGCGCTCCGCCCGAAAAAGGCGCGGTGGATCACTCGCCGCGCGGATTCCTGAAATGCGAATATGACGAAAAAGGTCTGAATATTGCCGTGATCAATCCGGTGACTTTCCGTCCGGGACCGGAAGTTGATCCCGCCGCGGAACCGGTCAAACTGCACGGTGACTGGCCGCAGTTCCGGCGCACGGCCGGACGGGACGGCAGCTCTCCTGACCAGCTGAAACTCCCGCTGCGCCTCCGCTGGAAAGCGAAAACTCCGGGACGGATCTATGCATCCTCGCCGATCATCGCCGGGAACCGCGTGATCATCGCTTCACTGGATGACACCATGGCGAAAGCGGGTTCGGTTTCCGCCTACAACGCCGCCGATGGAAAACTGCTCTGGCGGACCGTGATCGGGCCGTCCGTAAAGCACACCCTGGCCTCCGACGGCAAACGGGTCTACGGCGCCGCGGTGGACGGTCTGGCTTTCGCGCTGGATATCGAAAACGGGAAAGTCCTCTGGCGCAATCAGGTGTCCGATTATTTCGATATCGACGGTCTTTACAGTCCCTGCACGCTCTCCGAAAACCGGCTCTGGATCGGCGGCAACCGGCTGACCGAACTGAACCCGGCCACGGGCAAGATCGTCCGACGGGATGACAAATACAATACCGGCGCCCCGTGCCACGCAGGCGCGCTGATCGCGGACGGAATGATCTTCACCTGCCAGAACTGGCGGCAGGGGATTTTTGCCAACGATCTGAAAACCGGCAAACGCAAATGGGTGGTCAAGCGGGAAAAATGCTATTCCTATCTGGATTCCGGTCCGATCTATTATCAGGGGAAACTTTACCAGAAGATCCTCGGAGGGATCCGGATGCTGGATCCCGCCACCGGCAGATGTCTCAAGGAATACCGTTACCAGCCGGCACCGGCGGGCAGCGTCAAGGAAAGTTTCGGTCTGCCGGCGGCAGCGGACGGCAGGATTTTTTCGCCTTCGGCTTTCGGACTTTTCGCCCACGATGCCGCCGACCTGAAACTGTTGTGGA
>SUWI01000355.1 GCA_015061565.1 Lentisphaerota bacterium | reverse complement strand
ACTTGCGGAACTCGGGTCCCTGCGAAGCGTAGAACTCGCCGTTGCGCAGCGCGTCCAGGACCGATTCCACGGTGCGTTCCCTGGCGCAGATCATGGTCCAGCCGCGGAACAGCGCGGGCGCACTGTGCACGTCGTCCACCGCAATAACATTCACTTTCAACCCGTCCAGCAGCAGTTCGTCCCAGGTCTGCACGCTGTAAGCGCGGTCGACGTCCCGGCACTGACTGTTGTAAACTTCCATGGCGAAATAATTTTTCACCGTTTTGACCACTTGCGAACTGAAATTGCACCAGTAAGGATGTGCGACCACGGCAAGCCCGCCGGCGTCGTTGATGGCATCGATGAGGTCCTGCGCGGACACATCGGGGTTGCCCGGGAAAGCGTATTTGAAATCCAGCGGAACATTCAGCGCCACGATATGCCAGCGCATGAGTCCCGGCGGATTATTGGGATTGAGTTCGCCGCCCTGGATCATGACCATGCCGTGCGGATCATACGGAGAAGGATCGAGTATCTGGCGATGGTCGGTCAGGGCCAGGACATCATAGTCCCGTTCCGCATAAAGCCGGATCAGTTCCTGCGGCTCGAACCGGCCGTCGGATTTCTTCGTATGGCTGTGAAGATTCGCTTTGAGCGCCAGACGCTGTTCTCCATACCAGTTCATGACTTTTCTGTTTTTATCCATAACCCCATCTCCTCTTCACCAGGGTAAATCACACCACAAAATATTTTAATATACAAAACGCAAAATTACAATGTACGGGAGAATAAAAAAAAGTAAAATCCTTCAAACTGTACCCGTCAAACGGTGATCTGTATTTCTGACAGGTTCATTTTTTCCATGCGTTTCCGTTGATTTGAACAGGGATCTTCATGGTGTTTTACGCCTGCGGTTCTAAACCGCCGGGTGAAGTACAGAGCGGAATCAAACGATACAGATCGGTGAAAAAACCTTCATTTCCTTTCCGGACCATTGAAATTTGCCGGCAATTCGGTATATTGTTCCGGTAACACAGCGCCGATCCACTTAGAAAAGGAGAGCAAAAACATCATGTCCGGCATTCATTCCGTCCTCGGCAAACGCGCCTTCGAACTGCTTCCCCCAGCGGAGCGGAACTTCTGGAAATCCGAACAAGCTGTTCTGCCGGGTTACTGCGACCTGCCAGATCTGCATCTGGCATCCCAGTGGGACGGTTCTGGCAAACTGGAGCAGTATGCCAGATACGGAGTCATGCCCAACGGCCGGGTCACTCCGCACGGTCCGGTGGACGAGAACTGGTTCGGTGCGGCGCTCGGCGGACAGCCCGATGCGGAAAAAACGCTTTACGTCCTGCGCTATTATCTGAAAAAGATCATCGGTCTGATCCGGCGGAATCAGCCCGCGGAGTCCGCACTGTTCGCCGGTACGCTCGCACATTTCATTCAGGACTGCAGTTCTCCGGGACACATCATCAACAACGTTCTGCTCAACCATCTGTTCCCCGTCCGGCACGGAAAACTCTTTCCGCTGCACGGAGTGATCGACGGCTGGCCGTTCGAATCCGGACGGTTGAAATCGCGTCCGGAACTGCTGGGCCGCACGGCAGACGAGGCGGCATTCCTGCTCAATGAAACGCTGCTGCGGAATGCCGAGATCATGACCGGCGAGATCATTCCGCTCTGTCAGTCCATTCAGGCCGGGCGGACTTCGACGGCCGGACGCATCATGGACCGCTGGAACCGGGTTTCGACCCTGCTGACTGCTTCGGTGTGGCACACTGCCTATGTCATCGCCCGCGGGAAGATACCCCCGGCGGCGGAACGTAAATTCCGCACTCTCGACCTGACCCGGCTGCCGCTGATTCATGAAAACGCTCCGGAATTCGACCGGACAAAATACATCAAGGCAGGAATTCCGTTTTACGACTGCATCTACCCCGAGTGCGACCCCTGCCGCAGCCGGCTTTCCACCGACCGGATCCCCTTCGAACCGGCGGTCAACACCACCTACGACGGCAAGGGGAATGCCGTTCCGCTGGCGCTGATCTCCAGCGGAAAGCGGCTGAACGGCAACGGCATTGCGGCCGGTTCCTACGGAGTCGCGTCTTTCCGCGTGCCCGGAACCCTTTATTCGGAATTCGACGTGCTGGCCGGAGTTCATCCGGATTCTGGATCAGATGCAAAAGTCACGTTCGGCGTCTGGTGTCCCGAACTTCCCGAACCGCTGCTGGCCCGGGGCGAAGTTTCCCGGCTGGACGATGCACTCCATTTCCATCTCCTCCTGCCGGAAAAATGCCGCACGCTGAGTCTGCTTTCCGCAGGAGGCAATTCGAAACTTTCCGTCGTATGGCTGAATCCGCAGCTGATCTCACGCTGACGGCTTTTTTATTTCAGCCCATCGGATGATCCGGGAAAATATGCCGGAACGTTTCGCACAGCTTCCGGATCGACCACGAGGCCGATGGGCCGTTTTTGACTTCCGACTGGAGCGAAACCAGACGCGGCAGTTTTTCGATCTTTGCCGCCAGTCCGGGCCAGTCTATCGTGCCCGTGCCGGGCAGATTGTGCTGGTCGGCAAAACCGTTGTTGTCATGCAGATGCATCGTGACGATCCAAGGCGCCATCGCTTCCAGCGCACCGTCATACTGGACAACATGACCGTGCCATGCGTCGATGACGTCGGGATGATAACGGTCGGGACTCTTGCCCGGACCCGGCGCCATCACGTTGGCGTGTCCGGCATCCAGACAGCAGGCCAGATTCGGATGGTTGAAATGACGGATGTAATACAGGACCTCATCCGGGGTGTTGGCTATTTCGTAACTGTTTTCCAGCGCGATCATCAGTCCGAGTTTTTCCGCCTCGGGCAGCAGCTGTTCCAACGCCTCGATCACATTCGGACGCAGTTCTTCGTTCGGGGTCCGGAAATATACGCTTTCATACGCTCCCATGTGGACGACATAAGTCTTGCAGCCCAGTTCCGCTGCACAGCCCATGGCCAGTTTGTGGTCGGCGATCATGCCCGGCCGCCGGAAGCGGTCGGTACACGCCAGGTCATTGCCCGTGCTGCAGATCCCGTGCGCCTCGAAAAACCGCATGCCGGTATTCCGGAGCATGGTTTTCAAAGTCATGGGCAGCGCAGGTTCGCGTATCATGCGCTCCAGCAGCCATTGCGTCGCCACCAGATTCCGGACTCCGTTGTCGCGGAATTCACGCATCACATTCGGATACATTTCATCTGGAATATTCTGCCAGTGATAGAAAAAACTGATTGGTACTGTCATGATCATCTCCGCTGAGTTTGATGTCGAACCGGATTGCATCGCCGCCTCCGGCTTTCCGGTACGTTACTGCTGAAACGTTATTTTTCAAGCGGCGGCATTCGGAAAATTTCAGCACCGCATCCAGCATTTCACGGCTCATGAGACGGAAATCCCGCACGCCGTCTTCCAGACGGATGGGGGAAAGCCGGTTCATCAGACGGTAAAACGCCCGG
>SUWI01000051.1 GCA_015061565.1 Lentisphaerota bacterium | reverse complement strand
CCGAAAATCTGACTTACTGGCGCGACTATGTATCCAACGGCCGGGAAGCGGGCCGGGGCGGACTGTTCGTGGCGACGCACCCCACCATTCCCTGCTGCGAAACGGCCATAGCGCTTCATTGCCGGGGCCCTGCGGCCTATTTCCGCACCCGTCCTTCCCTTGCCGATTTGCAGGAGATCCTCGCGGATTTCCCGCCAGGACGCTTTTTCTGCAGCGAGATGTCTGCCGGAACGGTCTGCGTCTTGCTTGCCGACACCCGTCTGCCGGGAGACGCGCTTCCCGAAACCGGCACGCTGGCGGGTCTTTTTGCCGGACTGGAGGCGGGATCATGAGTGCCGCGGTACCCCTCAATGCCAGCCGGGGCAACCGGTTCGGGATCGGCTTTTTCCGTCTGCTGCTGCATTGCGGCGGATTCGGACTTGCGGTATGGTTCAGCCGGATCGTCACCTGGTTCTACGCCAGTTTCGACCGGACCGCCTTTACGGCGACGGCGGAGTACCTGAAACTCCGTTTCCCCGAAGACGCGGACTCTCGCCGGAAACTGAAAAAACACTTTCACCGTCTGCTGTGCGAGCTTGCGAAAATGCTGCTGGTCTCGTACCGGGCCGGGATCGGCGCCGGGCTTCCCATCGAAGAGGAAGACCGGCATTTCCTGCCGGAAACCGGGGGTGTGGTGGTCGTGCTGGCCCACTGCGGCTGCTGGCAGTCCTCCATGGATCTGATGAACCGTTCTTCGGGCCGGGTCATCAACATCATGGCGCAGGCCGACCGGGTGGCGGGCATGGATAAATTTCTGGCTCTCAAGGACAAGCACGGCTTCAACGTGATCTCCACCGAAGGGTTTTCGGGCGGACTGGTGGAATCCAGCGCCGCGCTGGAACGGGGCGAGGCGGTCATCATCATGGGTGACCGTCCGGTCCCTGGGGCGGCGGCCGTCGAAGTGCCCTATTTCGGAGGAAAGCTTGCCGTGCCGCTTTCGCCGTGGCTGCTCGCCGCCCGCAACGGTGTCCCCGCAGTTCCGGCGTTTACCGATCTGCGGGAAAATCCGTTGCGCGTGGTGATCCGTTATTGCCGCCCCATCGCATTGCCCGCGGCGCAGGAACGCAGGCTCCGCAATGAGGAACTGGTTCCCGCGGCCGCCGAGTATGTCCGGCATCTGGAACAGTTCGCCCGGAACCAGCCCTATCGGGTCTTCCGTTTCGGCGACATGCCGTCCGAGCCGGTAAAATGAATTCGAAAACAACCATGAAAACCGGAAACATAAAAAGGGAAAAAAATGAATGAAGATGTGACCGTGTTCCGCAGAGAACTCAAGGAAAATCTGGTAGACTGGCTGCAGCTGATGGACAAGACAGCCGACGACATCAAGGATGAAGAACCCATTTTCAAGGAAGGACTGGGACTGGACTCCCTGGATGCGGTGGAGATCGTCATCATGATGCAGCGCAAATACGGCATCGCGCAGACACAGGTGGAAAACAAGCGTGAGATCTTCGCGACGTTTGCCACGTTGGCGGATTTCATCATGGCCAACCGCACAAAGTGAGGAACTGAGCATGTCACGCGCCGGAATCAGCGGCATGGGCGTCATTTCCGCCCTGGGGGACGGCCTGGAAACCACCCGCAAGGCCCTTTTCGCCGCGGAGCCGCTCCCGAATCTGCCCCGCCGTTTCGAAACTGTCCTGAAACTGCCGGTCTTCGAAATACCGGAACCTGCTCCCGTCGGTGATGCCGGACTTCCGGTGCGTTTTCTGCTCCACGCCCTGGACGAGGCCCTTGAAGGTGCGAAACTTACCCGGGAAATGCTCCGCACCATGCGGGTGGGCATCGCCGTCGGCACCACGGTGGCGTGCCAGCTCGACAATATTCCCTGCCATGCCCGCCTCCGGAAAGGTGATTTGAGCGACTTGACTCCCGCTCTCGCCTATGTGCGGGGGATCCCGGCGGAATTTCTGCGGCGGCATCTCGGCACCGAAGGCCCGGCCATCACCATATCCAACGCCTGCGCCTCGGGGTCGGACGCCCTCATGGCAGGACTGGAATTCCTGCGCGCGGGGGAATGCGATCTGGTCATTGCCGGGGGCTGCGATTCCGTAAGCAAGGTGGTCTTCAACGGTTTCAACGCCCTGCGGGTCTGTTCAGCCGCGCCCTGCCGTCCTTTCGATGCGGAGCGCTCGGGGCTGAATCTGGGCGATGCCGCCGGGGTGCTGATCCTGGAAGATCCGGAACATGCCGCCGCCCGGGGCGTCACGGTCAGATACGAACTTTCCGGCGCGGGCAAGAGCGCCGACGGATTTCACATCACCCAGCCCGAAAGTTCCGGGAAGGAACTGGAGCGGGCGATCCGCCTGTCCCTTGCCCAGGCGGAACTGGTTCCCGAAGAAATCGAATTCGTGAACGCGCATGGTACCGGTACGCTGGTCAACGACCGTGCCGAAGGCGCGGTGCTGGCCCGGGTTTTCGGCAAAGGACTGCGCTATCAGTCCACCAAGGCCCTCACGGGTCATACGCTGGGGGCGGCGGGTGCGATCGAAGCGGTGTTCACCTGCCTGATGCTCGAAGAGGGCAGGGCCGCCGCCAGCCGCCGCTGCAGTGATCCGGATCCTGATGTGCCGTTCCCGCCCCTGGCGGAAAACGTGAAGATCCCGGGCAATGCCGCATTGTCGACCTCGCTGGCATTCGGCGGCTCCAATACGGCTCTGGCCTTCCGCAGGATCCGTCCGGGGAAAATCGAAACTGCCCGGAAACCTCTTTATATTGCCGGATTTGCCTTTCTGCCTTCCGGCGTTCCGGAACGGGAAGAGCTGGTGGCCCTCTGCCGCAAATACGGTCTCCGCCGTCCCGACCGGCTGACCCAGCTGACCCTGGCTGCCGTGGAAAGAGTTGCTCCGCTGCCAGGTGAAGGGGAAACCGATACGGCACTGATAACGGTGAGTTCCTGCGGTCCGACAGCCACCACGGAAAAGGTGCTGGACGACATTCTCGATTATCCGGAAGAAGAGATCCTGCCGACGGGATTTTCCCATTCCGTGATCAATGCACCGGCTTCGTGCCTGGGCGCGGCCCATCATCTGCACGGTCCCACCTTTGCCCTGACGGGATTCGAAGATCCGTTTTATGAGGCGGCCGGGCTGGCCCGCGCCCTGCTGTCGGGCGGCGTCTGCCGCAGGGTGCTGATCGTTGCGGCCGATGAGGAAAGTCTGACCACGCGTGCCATCGAAACCCTGCGGCGCACGGGAACTCCCGCCGCATCGGAAGGTGCGTGTGCGCTGCTGCTGAGCGCCCTGCCGGAGGAAAACCGCCTGGGAACACTGGAACTGAAACTGGAAGTTTCCGAGGTTCCGCGGCTCCTTTCCTGCGGCATTCCGGAAAGCTTTCCCGGGAAACTTGCCGCGGCGAATCCCGCATCGGGGACGGAGCTTTCCCGGCTCCGGCCGCCGTCGTGGGAGCTGCCGAATTCATGAACCCGATTTGCAATTTGCACTGAAACATAGTATATTGTGAGGTATATCATTAACAACTCAAGCCGCATCGGAGAGGCGGAATGCTTCCCGGTTCGGCGAAACAAAAGGTGAATGCCATGAAAAAACTGTCGCCCGTAAACATTTCCCTCATCGCTGTGATCGTCATCTTCATTGCCGGAGCCGCCGCCTGGTATTTTTACAACGAATCCCAGAAGAGCGGATTCGTCAAGGGTGCCGAAAAGACCGAGGAGTGGGGCAAGAACGTGGCCAAAGACACCAAGAAACTTTTCACCAAGTAATCCGGTATGCCGATTTTGCGTAACGCTGTCGGCGGCAAGGCAAAGAATTTTTTCCTGTTCCGCCTGATGCGGCTGTTCGCAGGTTTCGGTGCGGCGGTTCTTCTTTCCGGGTGTTTTTTCACCGTGACTCCGGAGCGGCCCGCCGGGGATATTCCCGCCGCCGCCAGTGGTGATCCGTCCTGGTTCCAGGTGACACCGGGGGACGATCTGAGCTGTCTCCGGGTCTTTCTGCCGCCTGCCTCGTTCCGCCGTCCGGTGCCCGCAGTGGTGATTTTTCCGGGCGGAGCCTATGCCGTTCTGGCGCTGGAAAAAGAGGGCTGTGCCTATGCGGAATTTCTGAACCGGTTCGGTATTGCGGGGATCGTCGTCAGATATCCTCTGGGGTCGATGTTCGGACATTTCAGCCGGCATCCGAAAATGGTCGATACCGCCCGGCGGGCGGTCCAGCTCACGCGGCACTATGCGCCGCAGCTGGGGATCGATCCCAAACGGGTGGGGGTCATGGGTTCCTCGGCGGGCGGCCATCTGGCGGGACTGTGCATCGTGTGCGGCGACGCCGCCGATCCCCGCGGCAAGGACCCGGTGACACGTCATTCCTCCCGGCCCGATTTTGCCATTCTCTGCTATCCCGTGGTCTCCATGTCGGACAAATGCACCCACGGGCGCAGCCGGGACAACCTGCTCGGTTCCGATCCCGCTCCGGAGGTGCTGAAACAGCTTTCGCTCGAAGAAAGCATGCCGGACAATGCGCCGCCGGTTTTTCTGTGGACCACTGCCGAAGACACTACCGTGGATCCGGAAAACACCCGTCTTCTGGACCGGACGCTGACGCGTAAAAAGATCCCTCACCGCACGATCATCTTCGAGAAAGGTCCCCACGGCATGGGTCTGCTTTCCGCTTCGCAGCGGGAAAAATATCCCGAAACGGCCAAATGGCCGCAGGAGATGATCGGATTTCTGCGCCGGCAGGGGCTGCTGGGAGAGCGCTGATATGGAACGGCGGGTCGTCATCACCGGCTTGGGAGTCGTTTCCTGCGCGGGGAACAGCGTCCCCGCGTTCTGGGAAAGTCTGCTGGCGGGACGCAGCGGCATCGGCCCGATCACTCTGTTCGACGCGGCGGGACTTCCCTCCGCGGCGGGTGAGGTGCGCGGCTTCGATCTGCCGGAACTGAGCCCGAAGGAAAAACGCCGCATGGCACGCTGCACGCGTTTTGCGGTGGGAGCTGCCGGCGAAGCGCTCCGGAGTGCGGGACTGGAGACTTCGCCCGAAAAGCGGGCCGGCGATCCGTTCCGTTTCGGTGCGCTGATTTCGTGCGGAGCAGGGGGAATCGAGGTTTACGATCAGGGTTATGAGGTCCTGAGATCCCGTGGTCCCAACAGTGTTTCCGCCTTTTTCATGCCCAGATATATATCCAACTCGGTCAGCGGCATGACGGCGATCCGATACGGATTGAAAGGTCCGAATTTCGATCCGGTTTCGGCCTGTGCATCCAGCGCCCATGCCATCGGCGAAGGTGCCTGGATGATCCGGCGGGGCGATGCCGACCTGATGCTGGCCGGCGGCGCCGAAGGCTGCATCACCCGGCTGATCGTCAGCGGTTTCAACGCCCTGACCGCGCTGAGCCGCATCACGCCGCCCGAAGCGGCCTGCCGACCCTTCGATCGGAACCGGCAGGGCTTCGTGCCGGCCGAAGGCGCCTGCATTCTGGTCCTTGAGGAACTGGAACACGCCCGGAAGCGGGGCGCGCCCATTCTTGCCGAAATCGCGGGCTACGGGGCCAGCTGCGACGCGACCCACATCACCGCTCCGGATCCTTCGGGTGCGGGTCTTGCCTACGCCGTCCGCCGTGCGCTGGACGGGGCGGAACTCACCCCCGGTCAGGTGGGTGCGGTGTATGCCCACGGGACGGGGACTATTGCCAATGATCTGGTGGAGTCCAAAGTTCTGAATTCGGTTTTCGGGGAGGTCCGGGTCTGTGCCGTAAAGAGCATGATCGGCCACGCCCTTTCTGCGTCTGCGGCCCTGGGAGCGGCTGCCGCGGTGAAGACGCTTCTGACGGGATTTCTGCCGCCCACGATCAATTGCACGGACCAGGATCCGGAGTGTCCTTTGAACCTGACCAATCAGGGGGCGGTCCGAACGGATACGGGAGCGGTTCTGGTCGATTCACTGGGATTTGGCGGCCACAACGCCGCATTAATATTGAAACGATGGGGAAAATGACGATGGATGACAAAATTCGTACCGCCTTGATCGCAGGCGGCTGCCGCGGGATCGGCCGGGAAATCACGCTCCGGTTGGCGAAGGACGGTTTCGATGTGATGCCCACCTGCCGGAAACGGGGACCCGAGGCAGAATCTCTGGCCGAGGAGGTCCGCCGGCTGGGACGGGAATGCCGGATCCTCGAACTGGATGTCCGGGACCGCGAAAGCACGAAGAAAACACTCGACGAGGTTTTTGCCGATGATGCGCCCGATGCGGTCATCTATAACGCCGGCATCGCCAAGGACAACCTTTTCGTTTTCATGGACGGAGCCCAGTGGGACGACGTCCTCGAGACCAATCTTCAGGGATTTTTCAACACGGTCCAGCCCCTGGTCTTCGGGATGCTGGCGAAACGGGGCGGGCGGATCGTGGTCATCAGTTCCGCTTCCGGCCAGACCGGCCAGGCGGGGCAGGTCAACTATTCCGCCTCCAAGGCCGGACTTATCGGCGCGGTCAAGGCGCTGGCCCGGGAAGTGGGACGCAAGGGGATCCTGGTCAACGCCGTGGCACCGGGGGTCATCGATACCGAAATGACGCAGGAAATACCCAAAGAAATGGTCCTGCCCCTGATCCCCCTGCGGCGGTTCGGCTCGGCCGCCGAAGTGGCCGGCGTGGTGAGTTTTCTCTGCGGCAGCGACAGCACCTATATCCACGGACAGGTGATCGCGGTCAACGGCGGACTGGTCATCTGATGAAACCGAAGCGGACAGTCGTCGTCGGATCCGGCGCAGGCGGGCTTTCCCTTGCGCTGCTCCTGGCCCGGGCCGGCCGGCAGGTCACGCTGATCGAGAGCCAGCCCGAAATCGGCGGGTATCTTCGCCGTTTCACCCGCGAAGGGATACGGTTCGACACGGGATTCCACTTTTCGGGCGGTTATACCAATATCATGTCCACGATCCTCCATGTGCTGGGTCTGGACGATGCCAGCCGGGCCGATCTCATCCCGAACCGCATCATTCTGGAAAACACTGGGAATGACCTGACCATTCCCGCGGGGAGCGGATTCCGCGGCGCCGAAACCGTTATGTGCGATTGTTTTGAAAAAGATGCCCCCGCGCTGCACCGCCTCTTCGACACGATCGATGCCGTCTGGAAGAGCACCCCCATGTGCGATCTGCGGGATCTGACACCGCTGAAAATGGAAATTTCCCCCTGCGATCTGCAGTCGGTGACGGAATTCTACCGATCCATCGGCATGGGTCCGATTGCAGGAGGCGCGGCAGGAAGTTTTGCCATGTGCCACGGTTCGCTTCTTTCCGAGGCTGCCATGAGCTTCCACGCCCGGGTCGGCTACGCGATCTTCGATGATCTGGCCCGGCCCGTCGGCGGCGGGGATCCTATCGTCGCCGGTTTCAAACGGGAAGCGGCCAAGCTGGGCATCGAACTGCGCACCGGGACGACGCTCCTGCCGTTTTCCGAAATGAACGCTGACGGCGAATGCACCACCGTATGCCTGAGCGACGGATCCGCCATCGACGCGGACCAGGTCTTTTTCACGATCCATCCCCTTGCGGTGTGCGAACTGCTGCCGGAAAAGGCCCGCACGGCCTCGCTGTGCCGCCGGATCCGCCGGTTCCGGGATTCGACCAGTTTCTTCTGTTCCTACTACGTCATCGATGAGGAAACGCCCGTCACGCCGGGACTGGTCTCCTATTTTACCAGCCACGACCTGGATGCCATTCTGACCGGGGCCGACGGCGCATACAGCACCGGCTATCTGCTGGAGCGCGAAGCCGACCTGCAGGGAAAGATGCGTTCGGTCATTGCCGCTTTCCGGACCATGCCGCCGGGATCCCCGGATTGGGCGGCGCCGACCAGGGCTCTCCGCCGCGAGGATGCCGCCTATCGGGAATTCAAGGAAAAGACGACGGCCGATATCGCGTCGGACCTGGTGAAGATCTATCCGGAATTCAAGGGACACCTGCGCCCCGCGGCGGCGGGAAGCCCGCTCACCTGCCGGGACTACGATCCCCCCACGGGCAGCGCTTACGGCGTCCGGAATGTCTGCGCCTTTTCCCGGCTCTTCGGCAGGCTCCCCGTGCGCAACTTCTTCATCGCCGGACAGAGTGCGCTCGTCCCTGGAGTGATGGGGACCATGCTGTGCTCATTTTCGGTCTTCCGTCAGGCGGTCGGCGAGGAAACCTACTGCCGGCTCATCCGCGAGTCCGGCATCTGCTGAAGATCATCCGTCAGCTGCCGGTCCGGGATAATTCCAGCACCGTTTCTTTGGCGGAAACGGTCAGGCGCGGGATCGTCAGCAGTCCCTGTTCATCCGCCTCGGCAATTCCGTTTTGTCCGCCGAAACTCCATCGGATCTTTTCTCCGGGACGGATCTGGAAATTCTGAAGCCGCCGCAATGAAACATCCGCAGTGGCCTCTCCGGGGATCGGAAACCTGGTCTTCAGCGTTTCCTTCGACACCAGAAACAGTTTCATGCGGAAGGAACCGGTCCGGTCGGAAACATTCTTCCAGCGGAAAAAGGCATTGACCTGGCCGACGGCGGGAGCATCGGAATATTCCCACGGATCGCGGTCGTCCGAGCTTGCTCCGGTAAACACCGGATAAGCCTGGTCTTTGCGGACCGACAGCCAGTCGAAAGAATGGATCAAATCATTTTTCGGCAGCATGACGGTGTCATTGTTGGCATGGCCGAAATCGGCCCAGTAACCGTAAAACGCGAATTTTTGTTCCCGCATGGTCTTATACAGTTTGTCATGACCTATCGACCAGTCGTCATTCTGCGCCGAATAGTCGATGCAGACCGGCGGATCGGGCATATCGGACTGTCCGCGGAAGCGGTCCAGCATGTGTTCGACTCCGGCTGCGACATTGACCTTGACTGCGGCGAACAGGTCGCCCCGGCACATGCCGATCCCCAAAGCGCCGCTCCCGCCCATGGAATTGCCGCACAGATACACCCGCTGTGGATCGACCGGATAATTTTTCATGACCCATTCCACCGTGGCGCAGACCCGTTCTTCCACGGGCTGGATATGGTCCCGGCGCACCGGATCGCCGTCGCCTTTCCCATTGATCCCGCCCCACCAGAAATCTTCCGCCTGATGCGCCCGGCAGTCCAGATACAGCGCATACATGTCTTCCGGCGGATGGTAGATGTCATGGTTATGGGGATACATCACGCAGCCGAGACAGGAAAACAGATCATGTCCCGCGGAATGCAGCACCACATAAAGACCGTGTTTCCGTCTGCGGCGCAGCGGATGGAGGACCGCAAAGGAATCGGTTTGCGGCGACCCGTCCCGCGCAGACGGAGAGTGGTGATGAAAAAATTCCAGCTTGCGGTCATTCAGGACCGCGTCCTTTTTCGGTGAAATGCCGATTCCGCTGCTCATATTGAAAAAACTCTCCGCTCGCTTTCAGATTATGATGAAATATAGCATAGGGAATACCGTTTTGCAAATTGACCGGCAGTGAAATGAACCGATCCGGGATTCCTGCCCTGAGCAGCAGTTCAGTTTTCCTCGGGCCGGATATCGCGGAAGACGCGGAAACTGCTGTCGGACGATTTGTTCTTGCCCTCTTTCCGGCTGCGCTGACGGTAATATTCGTAGAGCGCCAGCTGGCTGCGGGTCTTCTCCCTGCCTTGCTGCCGGAGGATGCTGGTATACTGATTGAACCCGCAGACATGCCGGCCTTTGCGCTCGTCGGCGAGCATGGTCTGCAGGATGAAGTCCAGCTCTTTCCGGTGTTCGGGGGAATCCACGGGGACCAGCAGTTCGACCCGACGGTTGAGGTTGCGCGGCATCAGGTCGGCGCTGCCGATGTAATACTGCGGCGAACCGTTGCCCGCGAAGTAATAGATCCGGGAATGTTCCAGGAAGCGGTCGATGACGCTGACGATCCGGATATTGGCCGCGGCTTTCGGGTCCAGCGCGCAGGGTGTGAGTCCGCAGATGCCGCGGACGATCAGGTCGATCCGGACATTCTTTTCCGCCGCCTGATAAAGATGTTCGATGACTTCGTAATCGATCAGGGAATTGATCTTGATGATGATGCGGCCGGGATTTTCGGGCGTGGAGCAGCGGGCTTCCTGATCGATCATGGAAAGGACTTTTTCCCGGAGGGTGAAGGGCGCCACGATCAGGCGGTTCCAGCTGGGCGCGGCCGAAAACCCGGTGATGACGTTGAACAGCGCGGAAACGTCGCGCACCAGCAGCGGATCGTCGGAAAAATACCCCAGGTCGGTATAGAGTTTCGCGGTTTTGCTGTTGTAGTTGCCGGAACTGAGGTGGACATAGCGGTGGATGCCGTTTTCTTCGCGCCGGACCACCAGGAGCGCCTTGCAGTGGATCTTGAGCTTGGCGACGCCGTAGACCACATGGGCGCCGGCCTCGGCCAGTTCCATCGCCCAGTTCATATTGTTCTGTTCCTCGAAACGGGCTTTGAGTTCCACCAGCACGGTCACCTGCTTGCCGTTGCGGGCCGCCCGGATCAGGGTCTGCACCACCGGCGAACTCCCGCCGCCCACCCGGTAGAGGGTCTGCTTGATCGCCAGCACATCCGGATCGTCCGCCGCGGTCTCCAGCAGCCGCAGGACCGGATCGAAAGCCAGATACGGATGATGCAGCAGGAACGGTCCGTTTTCCCGGATGGCGCTGAAAATATCGCGGTCGCGGTCATCGAGGGGATGGAACGGCAGCGGCGGCAGCGGCGGATTGTGCAGTTCCGGCAGATGCTGCAGCGAGGCCAGTTCGGACACCGCTTTCAGGTTCAGCAGGCCGGTCACCGGCTGGATCAGCACTTTTTCCGGCGTGATGCCGAGCTGCGAGATCAGCCATTTCCGCGCCCTGGCCGACATGTCAGAGGAATATTCCAGCCGGACCGCGCTGCGCTTGGTCTTCTTCCGCAGGGCCAGCTGCAGTTCGGTCAGCAGGTCCGAAACCGAGTCCGCTTCCAGCGAGAAATCCATGTCGCGCGTGACGCGGAAAACGGAACATTCCCGAATCTCCGCACCGGAGAAAAACAGTTCCAGATGATTGCGGATCAGTTCTTCTGCCGGTATGAAAACCAGCCGTTCGGCGGAATTTTCCAGCACGATGAACCGCGGGATGACCGCCGGCACTTCCAGCAGCGCATGTTTTTCCGTTTTGGAACCCGCGGGCAGCAGGCGGATCAGCATTTCCAGCCCGAGATTCGGGACCAGCGGGAACGGATGTTCGTCGTCGATCGCGATCGGCGTCAGCACCGGATAGATCTCCGAATTCATGATATTCGAGGCGGTATTTTTCTGCGAGGCGGTCAGGTCCTTCCAGGCAACGATCCGGATCCCGTGCTCCTCCATCTGCGGCAGGATCTCCTGTTCGAAACAGCCGTACTGCCGTTCGACCAGACGCAGGATGCGCCGTTTGAGCTCGGCCATCAGCTGCACCGGTTCGTAACCGTAATCCTTGTAGACTTTCTTGTAGCCTTTGTCCAGCTGACTGGAGACGCCGGCGAGCCGGACCATGCAGAATTCATCCAGGTTGTTGCTGACGATGGAAATGAAATTCAGCCGTTCGAGCAGGGGATTGCCGGGATCGGCGGCCTCATCGAGCACACGGGAATTGAATTCGGTCCAGCTGATGTCCCGGTTGATGAAACGGACGGAGTTTTTTTTCATGGCGCCACCTTTCAGGCAAAGAGGATGCGGCAGGCGTAAACACTGCGGAAATACGCGGTGTCCACGTCGCTCATGGTTTCCGGGAAATAGGCAAGGTCATCGCCGAGGCGGACCGTGACCTGTCCGGGCTCGATCTTCACGCGGAGATTGCCGGGGGCGGCCGCCATGGCGCCGAGCGCACAGGCGATCCGGAGAATGGCGGCCAGCTTGTTGACCCGTTCACGGTCCGGCGCCGGCAGCGCGGCATACTCCGGATGCAGCATCCGGGGCGGTTCCTTGCGGTGGTAGCGCGCCACCATCGCGGCGATCCGCCGCTGTTCCAGGGAAATTCCCGGGATCTCCGTGTTCCGGATGATATATGCCGAATGTTCGTGATAGGACTGGTTGTTGATGAAGAGTCCGGCCTTGTGCAGCCGCGCGGCGATCTTCAGGATCAGCAGTTCGGCATGGCCGAGTCCGTGCAGTTTTTCCAGCTTGCCGAACAGCACGTCGGCGAACTGCGTCACGCGTTCGCAGTATTCGTTGTCGCAGCGGTAGCGCGCGGCGGTCCGCATGATCAGCGAATGGATCTGCGCCTCGAACCGGTCCGGCACGCCGAAACTCTTGTCGATGAAATCCTGCAGCAGCAGGAATTTGGTCGAGGTCATCGGGATCAGGATATTGTCCGCATTCGTGAGCCGCAGCAGATTGTCCAGGATCATGCAGCAGGGATGGATGGTTTCCGCCAGGTCGGCGGCCAGATTGTATTCCCTGCCGAGCTGCTCGAACGAGAGGTCGGAGATCCGCGACCGGAGCAGGAAAAATTCTTCCCGGGAAATGGCTGCCGCGGCGGGATCGGAACTCTTCTCCGGCAGCAGTTTCAGCAGGTTCCGCGCCGAGGAACCCATCGCGATGATGAAATCGGCTTTCAGGCTGGCGGCGATGGAATGCAGCTCGCTGAATGCGTTGTCCACCAGCCGCGAGGTGTAGAAACTGAGCGCCGAGGCCGAATAGGTCCCGTGGATCTGGTCGAGCATCCGCAAGGTGCCGATCTTGAGCGTTTCGGTGAAACAGAGACTGCCCCGTTCATAGGTGCTGATCTCGCAGGCCCCGGTGCCGATGTCCGCGATCAGCGCGGCGGACTCGAAAAAACCGTATTTGCGCGGGATCTCGCGGGAAACCGCAATGAAGTCCAGCCGCGCTTCGTCCGTGCCGGTGAAAAGCTCGATTTCGATGCCGGTGGCATGACGGATCCGTTCGAGGAAAATATCGGCATTGGCGGCTTCGCGCACGGCACTGGTGGCGATCGCCTTGCAGCGGGTCACGCCGTATTCGCGCATCTTTTCCCGGAAATCGCCCAGCACGCCGCACAGGAACTGGATGGATTCATTGCTGATCTCGCCGTTGCGGAACACATTGGAACCGAGGGGAACGGGCCGTTCCAGCTCCTCCAGCGGAGTGAATTCGAACGTCCGGCAGTTGACCTCGGCGATGAGCAGCCGGGCGGAATGCGCCCCCACGTCGATCGTCGCCATCGTCATCATCCCGGCGTTCTTATCCGCCGGATTCTTCTTTTCCGGTTTTCTGGCCATCGGTCCTTCCTTTCTGCTGATTTTGTAACATACTTCAGGGGAAAGGCTTTTGCAAGCCGCTTCCGGAGGATTTTTGATTTTTTCCGGGAAAAGATTTGAAAAAAACTTGCCGTGGTTATATTGACGGCAGGGAGAACTCCGGAAAAATGAGGAAATTCAAGATCCCTCGCCGCAGTTCGCACAATTTCCATCGGCGAGACGGGATTTATATATCAAATATTTATGTTTATGGTGATATGATTAAAATCAAATGCGGAATGATCTCGGCCTCGGTGAATGGCCGTTCGATTTCGATTCCGCCGCCCGGCAGCGTTTTCCCGATGCGGTGATCCGGATGTTTTCGCAGGAGGAATACGCATCCCGGCTGGTGCAGCAGGCACAGACCGTCCTGGCGGACCGCTTCGGCTTTTTCGCCGATTTCCTGCGCAAACAGTATGGTTGCTGATCGGCAAAATCCTGATTTTTTTTCAGCAAAATGTTTGAAAAAACATTTTCCCGGTTATATTGTATAGCAAAGTAAACTGACAGTTCGGGAAAGGAGTCGTTATGGATCGCAGAGAATTTTTGAAACAATGTCTGACGCTGGGGGCACTTGGCGCAGTCTCCCGGATCTGCCCGGCTTTCGCCGGCATGGAAGTTCCCGCACTGAAAACGGGGAAAACCGCCAAAACCGTGATCGAACTGTGGATCTGGGGCGGCCCGTGTCAATTGGAATCCTTCGATCCGAAGCCGAAAGCCGACCGCAACTACAACGGCGGACGAGGCCAGATCCCGACCAACGTCGACGGCATTTTCCTGAGCGAATACATGAAGGAACTGGCGAAAGTAGCCGACAAATTCTCCATTATCCGGAGCATGACGCATCCTTTCGCCGGCCATGAAACGGCCACCTATCTGATGCAGACCGGCCGGAAACCGGGCGGCGGCATCACCTATCCCGCGATCGGCGCCCTGCTCGCCATGATGAACAACGGCAACGTGAAGCATCATCTGCCTCCCTATGTCGCGCTGACCACCAACAAAGGACGTTTTGCCGAATGCGGATTCCTCGGCGACCGTTACGCTCCGTTCGCGACGGGCGGCAATCCCGGCGCAGCGAAATTCCTGGTGGACGGTTATACTCCTGCCGGCGGCGTCAGCCTCAAAGACATGAAACGGCGTTTCGGTCTGCTCAATGATCTGGATACCTTCGGTTTCGAAATGAAGGGTCATCCGGAACTGGCCGAATATGAGAAAGCCGGCGAAGAGGCCAAAGCGGTCCTGTTCGGCAAAGCCGCGGAGATCTTCGACCTGACCAAGGAACCCGAGGAAATGCGGCTCCGCTACGGCAAGAACAAATTCGGACAGTCCTGTCTGTGTGCGCGGCGTCTGGTGGAAGCCGGCGTGCCGTATATCACGATCAACGCTTCCGGCTGGGATACCCATAAGCGCCATTTCGAAACGCTGGACCGCATTGCACCGGACATGGACCGTGCGGTGGCGGCGCTGATCGGCGACCTGAGCGAACGCGGTTTGCTGGACCAGACCCTGATCTGGTGGTCCGGTGAATTCGGCCGGACCCCGAAAGTCGACTGGGATCCGCCGTGGCAGGGCGGCCGCAACCATTACTGCAGATGTTTCAGCGCCATGGTGGCCGGCGGCGGTTTCGCCGGCGGCAAAGTGGTCGGCGCCTCCGATGAGACTGCTTCCAACGTCGTTTCCAGACCGGTCACCCCGGTCGATCTGCTCGGCAGCATTTACGAACGCTGCGGCATCGATCCGTCGGCCATGTTCCCGACCAATCCGATCGGACTGAAAGCGCCGATCCTGCCGGATGCCGATCCCAAGACCAGGCTGCGGGAGATCTATCTGTAAGCCTCCGTTTACCGGAGGACCGGCAGGGGTTCGATATGATCGAGACAGGCGGTGGCACAGTCAATATTCTTTACGCAGACGGGACTTCCGCGTTTTTTGACCCGGAAGAACTGCGGCTGCGGCTGGAAAAAAGTTTCGCCGCCGCAGGCCGGACCGATCCCGCGGTAGCCGGCGAGATCGTCCTTGCCGTAGAATATGCGCTCAGCTGCCGCGATACGGAAAACACCGATTCCGGCTCGGTCATCCATGCCGGCGAGATCGATGACTGTGTGGTCCGGATCCTGGAGGATACCGGCTATCCGGATGCCGCCCGGCATTTCCGCGAGACCAGCGTTACCAGCGGTGATTTCGGCAAACTCACGCCCGACGGTGTGGAGCAGTATCTGGCGGAAAAACTCCAGCTGACCGGGCCCGCCGGCAGCGAGCTCGCCGCCAAAATCCGGACCGCCCTGTCCGCGATCGGAGCGGAACAATGTTCGCCCCGTCTGGTCCTGGAACTGGCCCGGCATTTCCGCGACACCGCCGCCTCGACGCATCGGCTGGGAGTCCCGCCCGCTGCCAAAGCCGCACCTCCGGCCGAACCCGTGCAGGAACCGGATGTCCTGCAGATCCGCCGTTCGGACAAGATCTTCGCGTCCATCCGGGCCGAGATCGATCTGCCGCAGGTTTTTGCCAGATGCACGCTGACTCCGCCGCTGACCGAACTGGCGCTGGCGCCGATCCTGATGCCGCTGGCGGAACGGCTGGATGCCGAATATGTCTCCCTCCGGAAAGACGGCGCCGAAAACTATCCGCTGGTGCTGACGTTCCGCGGATTTGCCGATTTCGCCGCAAAATGGCTTGCTTACGACCCGGATATGTCCAAAGAGACGATGCACAAACGCGGACGTGTCTTCGCCGCTTATTTCAGCTCGCTTCTGAGGCGGAGGCCGTTCAAGACTTTCCTGCGGTGAAAGGGTCCTGCAGGAACAGTGAATTGTTCCGGATCAGGACCGGCTCCCCGCAGACCAGCGAAAGGGAACGGCTGCAGTGACCGTAGTGCAGACCGGTGAAGACCGGCTTTTCAACGGCGGCGGCAAAACGGCGGAACAGTTCTTCCCGTTCATCCGGCTCACCGCATTGCTTGAAATCGCCGAAGACGATCCCCGAACAGCCGGCGAAAAAACCGCTCAGTTTCAGCTGCATCAGGGTCCGGTCCACTTTGCGCACCGGTTCGGCGATATCTTCCAGAAAAATCACCTTTCCGCCGGGAAGACGGGGCAGGAATCCGGTGCCGCACAGTGAGGCCAGAGTAGTCAGATTGCCGCAGAAAAGTTTTCCCTGTACTTCCCCGGATCCGCCGACCGGTGACAGGGATGAGATTCTGCGGAACGTGCCGCGTTTCCGCAGGGCAAGAGCCCAGGCACGTTTGAAATTCCGCCGGAAAGGCGCCGACCGGGAATTTTCTTCCAGAGCCAGCGCCATGCAGGCGGATACCGCGATCCCCGCGCGTTTTGCGGTCATTGCCGCGTGAAGACCGGTGATGTCGCTGTATCCGACGACCGGCAGACGGCGCTGTTTCAGGACCGCCCAGTCCAGCCGGTCCAGCAGATGCACCGAACCGTAACCGCCGCGGAGACAATAAATCGCCTGGACTTCCGGATCGCGGATCAGTTCGTTCAGGTCGGCGGCGCGGTCCTCCGCGGAAGCGGAAACATACGGCAGAATGTCGCCTTTCAAAACGGACCGGCCGGGGATCACTTCGATCCCGAGACCGGTCAGGAAACGGCAGGCCGCCCGATAACGTTCCGGGTCGACGCGGCCCGCGGGAGCGGCCAGTCCGATGCAATGCAGTTCTTTCGGAAAAAGGTCGGTTTTCCGGAGATTTCCTGCAGCGGACGGTTGTGCATCAAGGCGCATTCCAGTTCATCCTTTCCGGCGGAAAGATATTGCGGTGAAAAAAAGAATCCCCCTTCCTTCTTCAAAGAAAAAGAAAGCGGGATATCCTGCTCTTCTGCACGAAAAGAGACGACCTTATTTGGTCTTATGGCGCATAGCCTTACGCATTTTTTTGCGCTTGTGCTGTGCGATCTTCGTGCGGCGTTTTTTTCTCAGATTTCCCATAAAAACTCATCTTCCTTCAAATAAAATAAGTTTCAAACTCCAAAACAATGCCTTTTAATGTAACACCAAAATTGAAAATAGCAAGCGTTTTACGACAAAAAAGCCGGATTTTTTTCGGAAAAAAGGAAATCCGGCTCCGAAAACAGCCTTCAGAGCCAGGTCAGCAAGGCCTCCGCAGTGAATTTCGGCACGTGCAGCACATCCTGTGCGTCCAGATAATACTTCGGATCGCCGGCGGCGGGGATATCCTCCGAAACCGGACTTTCCGCCGGATATCCCAGCGCGACCAGATAGATCAGACGTTCGGGATCGGGGAAATCGACCAGTGCGGCAACTTGGTCGGGCACGAAAGACCCCAGCCAGCAGCAGCCGATGCCGCGCTCCCAGGCGGCGAATTCGATGCTCTGGATCGCCGCGCCGGCGTCGGCATACAGATGCGGGGTCGGTTTTTCCGTGGCGGTGACCGCCAGGAAAGCCGTGGGGGACGTTTCGCCCGGGACCGGAGTCCGGCGCGGCTTGACCAGGGCGGCGTAAAAAGTATGAGGCAGGATCGCGGCGACCTTTTCCGGCGAAACCACGCCGATATAGCGCAGCCGCTGGCGGTTGGAAGCGCAGGAAGCGCAGCGCGCCGCCTCGATCATCGCCGTGATATCGGCTTTTTCCACGGGTTTTTGCGAAAATTTCCGGATGGTCCGGCGTTTGAGCAGAGCCTGGAATTCCATTTTACTTTTTCTCCTCCCATAGAACAGTTATATTCGGCGGGACCTTGACGGGTTTGCCTTCGCGGCTGACGCAGGCATGGATGGTGTAGCCTTCCGCCAGCAGTTTTCCCCGGCAATGGATCTCGCATTCGATCTTCACGCGGACGCCGCGGCACTCAGCCACCCGGCCGGTGATCTCCAGGATATCCTCGAAACGGGCCGGCGCTTTGTAATGGCAGACTGCCTCGATCACGGGCAGGGCGTAGCCGTGTTCCTCCATCTTCTGGTAACTTTCGCCCGCGGCGATCATCATTTCCGTCCGGAACATCTCAAAGTATTTGAGGTAATTGGCATAATAGACCACGCCCATCTGATCGGTATCGGCATACGGCACGCGGTAGTGCAGGACGGTATTGCGGCTGATCCGGATATCTTTCTCTTTGACCGCATCCATGATAAACTGCAGGGTCTGCTCCAGATCCATGGCGCTGTTGTCCAGGAAGATCGCGTCTTCCGCCTGACGCAGGGGTGCGGTCTTGCGGTTCCGGTCCTGTTCATCGCGTGCGGCGATCTCCGCGGCGACCCGTTTCAGCGCGGCCTCGTCGAACGGTTCTCCGCTCTGTTTCAGCCGGCGTTCGGCGCGGACTTCGGGCGAGGCGGTCAGGAAAAATTTATGGCGGGCATCCGGGAAGATCGCGGTGCCGATATCGCGGCCTTCCATCACGATCCGCCGGTCGCCGGCCATGTTCCGCTGGACATCCAGCAGCCAGGAGCGGACTTCGGGGAGCGCGGCGATTCTGGAGGCTCCGGCGGAAATTTCCTGCGTGTGGAGCGCTTCACCGGGACACTGTCCGTCGATCTCGACCTCGAAAAGACCGCCCTCGGGCGCGCATTTGCAGGCCAGACGGGTGCTGTTCAGGAAATCGGTCATACCATCGCCGTTCATCGCTTCGAGACTCCGTCCAAGCCCGAACCATTTCCATGCCAGGGCGCGGTAGAGGGCGCCGGTGCTGATGTAGGGGATATGCAGCCGTTCCGCGATCAGCCGCGCCACCGAACTTTTGCCGGAAGCGGCCGGACCGTCGATCGCAATCACATTGGAAAACATTTTCGGGATCCTCCTTTATTCAGACCAGTTCATTGAAATAAACCGGTTCATATCCATGTTTTTTCATGGTTTCGCAGGCGGCAAACAAGCCGTCGAAATATTCCGGAATATGATTCACGTATTTCCGGTAGGCATATTGTTCATGAGAACCGATCAGGATCTTCTGCTGACCGGCGGCAGCCTTCTTTTCGAGCGTTGCCCGGATGCCCGCGATATCCGCCTTGAACAGGTTCAGGATGATATCGACCGGGGTCTCATACTGGTCGAATTCCGCATTGGGCACGATGGCATTGCCCTGGCGGACGGCAAAGAATTTCATGCCCTGTTCCCGCATGAACCTGCGGGCGTCGGGGACGGCGTCAAAGAAATGGAAAATCACTGGTGCGATCAAGGTTTTTTCACCCGCAATGCGAGTAATGGTCTGATGCCACTGTCCGTAATGTTCGGCGATCTTTTCCGGATACGCCTCGGAATAGGGCCGTTCCGGGAATTCGCTGTGTCCGTGGAAAGCCAGGCGCAGCCAGTCCGAATTCGCCTCGAATTCCGCCCGGTACCGGTCCGGGAACTGCGAAAGGTCGAATTCCGGATGATGCCAGTTGTGATAAAACGTATTGAGCGTGAACCGGGTGCCGAAACGTTCATGCGCCTGTTTCAGGCCGGCCAGATAGAAACTGTCGAAGATCGAACCGAACTTATGGCGGCAGATGTCATCGAAAAAGAACACATTGTCATCGATGAAGAAGTTATACATCTTGCCGTCGGGAATGGGGTTGAGCATGGTTTATACTCCGTTTTTCAAGGTTCACTGCATGCACATGGCGGAGGGCTGGAAGAAAGGTTCGGCCGGCATCACGGTCGGCGTCTCCAGCGGCGGTTTGGTGTCCACGATCCCCCAGCGGCGGGAAACCGGCCAGAAGATCATCACTGCCAGGCCGACCATATTGCGGCGGGGGATGAATCCCCAGTTGCGGCCGTCCAGACTGAAATTGGTGTTGTCGCCCAAAGCGAAGAAATATCCTTCGGGCACGGTCAGTTCGCCGCCGAGCGAAAGCAGACCGTCGGCCTTGTGTCCCTGGTAACCGCCCTTGAGCGAATAGACCTTTTTGAATGCGTCGGAAAACTCCCAGGCGGGGCGGAACTCCTTTTCCCCTTTGGGACGGATCATCAGGATATTGTCGGAGATCTGCAGAGTGTCGCCGGGCAGGCCGACCAGCCGTTTGATGTAATAAAATCCGCCCAGCGGCTGCGTCGGCGAGGAGATGTTTTCCGTATTGAACACGATCACATCGCCGCGCTTGAAAGGACGGAAAAAGAGGCTGAACCGTTCGACGAACACATGGTCGCCGGTGGAAAGCCAGCCGTCGCAGAAAGTATCGCCGGCCTGATAGAACGGTTGGGGCCGGGGCAGATAACGGAGCACCTGCGACAGATAGTCGCCAGGGACGGTATAGGTCTCCGGTCCGATCTTGAAATCCGAAACCGTGGAGATGATATTGCTGCTGCGCATGCGGTATTGGGTGGAGACCATTCCGTCGCTGCGCACCTTGACTTGTGCTTTGGACGCCTGGACGGGCATCAGCGACCGGGTCAGGGAGCCCATGAACGGACGGGATGCTTCCCGGTCGACATAATGGATGCCGAACAGAGTCGGCTGCATGCTGCTGGTCGGGATGCGGAACGGCTGGATATACAAAGCGCGGATGCCGCCGGCCACGGTGCAGGCCACGACCAGCACGTCCAGGAAATTGCGGATCTTGCGCGGCAGATCGTTTTTCGGCATCAGCGGTTCGAGCCGGTTTTCGCAGGCATTGACCGCCGCCTGATCGGAAAGGCTGGGGCGCGCGGCATATTTCTTCAGTTCCGCACGCACGTCCTGCAGCGCGGATTTGGTCTTGGCGTCCAGGATATCGTCATCGCAGTCCAGCCGGTAGGTGACCCCGTTGATCAGCTCCTTGAGCTGTTTTTTGAACTTGCGCCGCCGGAAGAATGTGACGAACATGGAAACCTCTCATTCCGCGGTGTCTTTTTTGCCGGACCGCATGACCAGGTGCTGGACCAGGAAATACCCGGCGGTGAACACCGCCAGGAACAGCAGGATCCAGCCGTAATGCTGATGCAGCAGCTCTTTGCCGCGGTTGACCATTTCAAGCGCGGTCATGTTGCCCGCCAGATGTCCGAAATACCAGCCGATCAGGGCCAGGATCGCAGTCCAGATCCCTGCACCGAGGGCAGTGAAGAACGAAAAGCGGCCCAGGCTCATCCGCGACAGCCCGGCGGGGATGGAGATCAGCTGCCGGATCGCGGGGAGCAGACGGCAGACGAACGTTGCCAGGTCGCCGTATTTCCGGAAGATCTCCTCCGCGCGGTCCAGATGCTGTTCCTTCAGGAAGAAATATTTGCCGTATTTATGCAGGAAGGGCCTTCCCAGCCAGGCTGACAGGAAATAATTGATATAGGCGCCGAGCATGGAACCGGCCAGACCGATCACCATGGCCAGCACGAGGTCCAGCCATGGCAGATGGGTGGAGAGTAGACCCCGGTAAGCCAGAAAACCAGCCGGGATCATCACCACTTCACTGGGAAACGGGATGAACGAACTTTCCACCGCCATGAATACGAAAATCAGGATGAACCCCCAAACCGCAGCGTGCTGCATGGCAAGATCGAGGTGTGAAGCAATAAATTCAGTCATAAAAAAACTCCTCCGATGACTTTTTTCAATTGTAAAATCAAATAGACATGATACATTACACTGGTTTTCGGATTTTTCCAGATAAAACATAAAAAAAATGGATGGTTTTGTAAGATCATGCACGGAATCGCATTTCATATCTTCGGTTTTCCGGTCCATTGGTACGGGATCATGGTCGCCCTGGGCTTCCTGTCGTCGCTCGTGACGCTGGAGTGCAAGCGGGAATATGCCCGCATGACTTCCGACCAGGTGATCGACCTCAGCATCATCGTGGTGGTCTGCGGCATCGTCGGCGCCCGGATCGCTTATGTCATCCAGTTTTTCGACCAGTTCCGCGGTAATCTGTGGAAAGTCTTCCGCATCGATCAGGGCGGACTGGTCTTCTACGGCGGCTTCATTCTGGCCGCGCTGGTGATCTTCCGTTATGTGCGCAAACATCAGCTCTGCATGTCGCGTATCCTGGACATCTGCGCGCCGGCGATGGCGATCGGCCATGCTTTCGGGCGCATCGGCTGTTACATCCAGGGCTGCTGTTTCGGCATCCCCTGCAAAAGTTTCGGGGTGATCTATCCGCCGGGGACCGGTCCCGCGGCAAAGTATCCGGACATGGGATCGGTTTTTCTCAATCTCAAGCTTACGGGCAAAGCCGCGGCTTCGTCCCTGCAGCTGCTGCCGGTCCAGCTGTTCGAATCTGCGGGCAATTTCCTGCTGGGCGCGGTCCTGCTCCTGCTGTTTCGGAAGATCCGGCGGTCCGGCACCATCGCCGCGGCTTATTTCATCTGCTATGGGGTCATGCGGTTTGTGCTGGAATTTTTCCGCGGCGACCATGCCGACCGGATCATCGGTCTCACCCGTGCCCAGCTCGTCGGACTGTTCATCATGATCCCCGCCGGGATCTTCTGCTATATCTATTTCAGGAAACACGGAGAAGATGTCCAATCCGAATCCGGCAAATGAGATCCTGTCTTTCACGGTTCCGGAACAGTTCGGCGGTTTCCGGCTGGACCTCTGTCTGGTCCGTTTCTGTCCGGAGCGTTCCCGCAGCCGGATCCAGACGCTGATCGCCGAAAACCATGTGAAAGTGAACGGAGCGGTATGCGCCAAGGCGAAAACCGCTGTTGCAGCGGGGGATGTCATCGAACTGGAGAACATTCCGGATGAATTGCCTCCGCAGGAAGCCGAACCGGAAGATATCCCGCTCCAGGTGCTCTATGAAGATGATTCCCTGCTTGCGGTCAATAAAGCGGCCGGCATGGTGGTGCATCCTGCGGCCGGAAATTGGACCGGCACGCTGGTCAACGCCCTGCTCGGCCGGGAACCCGATGAATTCGGCGGCATGGATCCGCTCCGTCCCGGCATCGTGCACCGGCTGGACAAAGACACTTCCGGCTGTCTGGTGGTGGCCAAAACGCCGCAGGCACTGGCCGCACTGGCCGAGTCCTTTGCCGAACGCAAAACCTCGAAAACCTATCTGGCGATCGTCTATGGCCATTTGCCGAAGAAAAGCGGTGAGATCCGCACCCTGATCGGCCGCCATCCGGTGGACCGCAAACGCCGGGCCGTCGTGAAAACCGGGGGCAAGGAAGCCCATTCCGCTTACAAAGTTGTGAAGGAAGGCCGGATCGGCCGAGTCCCCGCCAGTCTGGTGGAAGTGCGGATCTTCACCGGCCGGACCCATCAGATCCGGGTGCACATGAGTCATCTCGGCCATCCGCTGGCAGGCGACACCATGTACGGCGGCGCCGGAAAACTCCCGGCGCCGCGGCAGATGCTCCATGCCTGGAAACTGGCTCTGCCTCATCCGAAAACCGGCAAAATGCTTTTGCTGGAAGCGCCTCCGCCGGCGGATTTCACCGCTTATCTCTCCCGGCTGAGTTGAAAAGACGGAATCACCGGCCCTGCGGTTTTCTTTTCGTCAGAGAGGACCCGGCCGGCGGCAATAAAAAAAACGGCAGACACGATCGCCGTATCTGCCGTCGTGAAAAACGTTTTCAAATTACGGTTTCAACGGCTGGGGACGTTCGATCCCGCGCATTTTGCGGAGGATCACAGCGGAATCGCGGGCCATGGAATGGCTGGTGGCGTCCGTATCGCCGATGCCCTTCATGGAAGCGGTGACTTTTCCGACTTCTTTGCCCTTATTATCGACGATCCTGACCGTGATGACGATGGCATTTTTAGCCCCGCGGGACATTTTGACCAGACAAAGCGCATCGGTTTTCAGCTTGGCGCAGAGATTTTTGATCTCTTTTTCAGTGAGGTTACGGCCGCGCGAAAGATCCAGATCGCTCAAGGCTTTCTGGACGGTCTTGGTGTCCAGCATATTGACTTTCTCATGGGTGGTCAGTTCCGAAAGGAAATATTCATTGAAAAGACTGCGGCACATTTCCAGCCCGTTGGCGGGATCATCCTCGATATCGGATATGGCAGAAGAAACCGGTTTCTGGGCATAAAGGGCACAAGCGGAAAAGAGGACCGCGACGGCGATCAAGAATTTATGAAACATGACAGACTCCTTTGGTTGTTTACCGAAAAGCATGCGATAATATACCATGAAAAAACGAATAAAGCAAACGTCAAATGGAGAAAAAAAACGTGAAAAACTCTATAAAATATAAAAAAAGATACGGTTTGAGCTTTCAATATCGGAAAAAGGGGTTATATTATGCAATCAATTTATGCAGTTTCAAATAATGAACATAAAAAGGAGTCTGCGAATGAACGAATATAAAGTCGGGATTTTGGGCTTCGGCACGGTCGGTGCCGGAGTGGCCGATTGTCTGCTGAACAATGTCGAGGTCATAGCCAAACGGACCGGAGTGAAACCGGTGCTGGCCGGCATTGCCGATCTGGACATCAAAACCGACCGCGGGGTCAAAGTGCCTAAAGAACTGCTGACCACGGATGCGTCCGAACTGATCCACCGGGTGGATGTGGTGGTGGAACTGATCGGGGGGACCACAGTGGCGAAGAAATTCATCCTTCAGGCGCTCAATGAGGGCAAGTGCGTGGTCACGGCGAACAAGGCGCTGCTGGCGGAACACGGCGAAGAACTCTTTGCCGCGGCGGAAAAGAATCATGCGGACCTCTATTATGAAGCCAGCGTCGGCGGCGGCATTCCGATCATCAAGGGGCTGCGCGAAGGTTTTGCCGCGAACCGCATCAGCCGGATCTACGGCATCCTGAACGGCACCTGCAACTATATCCTGACCCGGATGGAACGCGAAGAGATCGATTTCGCGCCGGTGCTCAAGGATGCGCAGCAGCTGGGTTATGCCGAAGCGAATCCGTCGCTGGACATCGACGGTTTCGACACTGCGCACAAGGCGGCGATCCTGGCGGCCCTGGCCTACGGCAAATGGTTCGGCATGGATCCGATCTACGTGCAGGGGATCCGGGAAGTCTCGCTGGCCGATATCAAATTCGCCGGCGAACTCGGCTACAAGATCAAACTGCTGGCGATCCTGAAACAGGATAAAGCAGGCAAGGTCGAGATCCGCGTCCATCCGACGATGATCCCGAAAAAGACCCAGCTGGCGATGATCGACGAAGTGTTCAACGGCGTTATGGTGACCGGCGATTATGTGGGCGATACCCTGTTCTACGGTCGGGGCGCCGGCCGGAGCGCCACTGCCAGCGCGGTCGTGTCGGATGTCGTGGACATCGGTCTGAATCTGGCGACCAAATCGGTCCGCCGGATCGCCTCGTTCCGCGAAGGACCGCAGTTCACCGGCGTGGTGAAGATGGACGACGTCAAGTCCCGTTATTATCTGCGGATCCAGGTGCTGGATGTGCCGGGCGTGCTGGCGAAAGCCACCCGCATCCTGGGCGAAAACGACATCAGCATTTCCAGCCTGGTGCAGCGCGAAGGCCAGTCCAGGAACAATGTCTCCCTGCTGGTCATCACCCATCAGACGCTGGAAAAACATATCAAGGCGGCGATCAGCCAGATCAACGCGCTGCCGGAAGTCCGTGATACCGTCAAACTGATCAGAATTGAGGATATTTGATCATGGGTGAACATACCATCGAAAAAATCGGCGGGACCTCGATGAGCCGTTTCGGCGAGGTCATGAAAAATGTGATCATCGGCTCCCGCAAGGGGGCGGAACTTTACAACCGGGCGTTCGTGGTGTCGGCTTATTCCGGCATCACCAATGCGCTGCTGGAAGACAAGAAGACCGGCGCGCCCGGCGTCTTCGGCCATATCCTGCATGACAGCAAGGAATGGGAAAACGCCTTGGAAAACGTGCGGACCAAGATGCTCGAATACAACAAGTCCTTCGAACCGATCGGCCTGGATGTGAAAAAGGCGGATGCTTTTGTGAACGAACGGCTGGACGGGATCCGCTCCTGCCTGCAGTATATCCGTTATCTGCGCACCGCGGGCCATTCCAAGCCGGCGGACTATCTGCCGGCGACGCGGGAATTTCTGGCCGCGGTCGGCGAAGCGCACAGCGCGTTCAATTCCACGATGATCCTGAAAGCCAACGGGATCAACGCCCGGTTCATCGACCTTTCCGGCTGGATGTCCACCGAGGTCCTGACCCTGGACGAAGCGATCCTCAACGCGTTCAAGGACGTCGATTTCACCAAGGAAATGCCGATCGTGACCGGCTATGTGAAATATGATGAGGGCATCATGCGCCATTACGACCGCGGCTACAGCGAGATCACGTTCAGCCGTCTGGCCGTGCTCACTCAGGCCCGCGAAGGCATCATCCACAAGGAATTCCACCTCTCCACCGGCGATCCGAAACTGATCGGCGTGGACAAGGTGAAGATCATCGGCAACACCAATTTCGATATCGCCGACCAGCTCTCCGACATGGACATGGAAGCGATCCATTCCAAGGCGGCGAAGGACATGGAACTGCGCAACATCCCGATCCGGATCAAGAACGCGTTCGATCCGGAGCATCCGGGGACGCTGATCAGCCGGAATTATGTTTCGCCGGTGCCGCGCGGCACCGGCGAAACATAA
>SUWI01000050.1 GCA_015061565.1 Lentisphaerota bacterium | reverse complement strand
CACCCTGTTTGAGGTTTCTTCCGAGGGAGTGCTCACGATGCTGAACACGACCGTTACGGCCAATTCCGGCGATGTTCTGACGCAGACTGGCGGAAAGGTCCAGATCGGTGACAGCACGATTGCCTTCAATGACGATTCCGAAATCACGTTCACCGCCGGAACCCTGGATGTTCTGAACAGCATTATCAATGTTGCCAATGATCTCACGGTGACGCATAAAGACGACGGCAGCCTGATCAATGATGATGTCAACAAAATCTTTGTGCTGAAGAACGGCGTTCCGGAAAGCGGCCCCAACGGCACGCTGCAGATCAAGCTTGCCGGTAAAGCCGGTCAAGGCGGCGTCATGGTCGGTTATGCGCAGGATGATGTCCAAACGACCCTGTATTATGCCATGGATGACACTGCCTGGTATAACGCAGCCGGAGACCCGGTTACCGTAGAAGTGACGGAAGTCGCGTATTCCCAGAACGCTTCGGAGCGCCTTTACAACGGTTATGCGTTCCTGAGCATCGGCGCGTTTTCGCTGAAGGCGACCGAACTGTCCCTGGTGGTGACTATCTCCGGCGATGAAAAGGTCGATGGTCAGACCACCTTGCGTGAAGCGCTGGAATATGCCGAATATCTGTATCTCACGGAAGGCACCGTTGCGACGGTGACTTTCCAGGTGTCTGACGTGTATCTGACTTCGACGATCACCATTGACAATCCGGCGGCGGTCGACGGCAGCGGTGTCACGATCCACACTACCGATCCGGGACCGTCCCCGTTGTCGTTCGCGGGCGATTCGGTATTCGCTGTGAATATCACGGAGTCCGAGGCGACATTCCGCAATCTCACGATCGAAGGTCAACTTGGCGTGCGCGGCATCCGGGTGGATAACGGTTCGCTGGTCTTGAAGAACGTAACGATCGAAAACGGTCTGGCGGACGGCAGTACCGGTTCGGATGCCAAGGGTGGTGCGATTTATGTGTCCGGCTACGGTTATGTGAGCGGCAATAATGTGACCCTGCGCAACAACCTTGCCGACGATGGCGCGGCGATTTACTCCGACGGTCCGGTTTCCCTGTCCGGCATTACGCTCCGCGGCAACCAGGCGACTGACGGCAATGTGATCAGAGCCAGCAACGTGTCTTTGACCGATGCCATGATCAGCGGTAATCAGGCGACGGGCGGGAATATCATCTTGTCCGACGGCGACGCGGTGATCCTGAGCAGCACTCTCGCGGACAATACGGCCGACGGCGCAGTTCTGGCTGCAAACGATGTGTCGCTCGTGAATATCACCATGGCCAACAACCTCACTGCGGCAGCGGTGGATGCCGGCGGCACTGCGAAAGTCGTAAACTCGATCGTGCTCGGCACCGTATCCGCTGCGGAAACGCAGGCGGCGTATTCGGTGTTCAGCAGTACCCCGGATAATTTGAGTGTGAACGATCATAACGTCATGAACGGGAACTCATCTATCTTCTCCGGAAAGGATGGGGAAGGCCATCTGGTGGTCAAGGAAGATTCCGTGGCCGCAGTCGGTGTGTGGACCGCGTATGATCCGGACAGCGGCGATATATACTATTCGACGCGGCCGGAAGATTTCTGGACGGAGGGTTACAATGCCTCGAACATGCAATGGAACAAGCTTGGCGGCGGAACGGTGCCGTATTCCACGGTTACCTCCCTGCTGCTGACTCCGGCGAATGTTTTCCCGAGCATCGGCGGCCACTCGTCGGGCACGTATCATCCGGACTACGGTCCTGGAGTGAATACGGACAAGGTCAATCCGTCGTTCAACGGCATTTACGGATTCAACTGGGGTTACAATTCCCTGGTGAGCAGCTATTACATGAATCCGTATGCCAGCCTGACGCTGGATTCGGAAACGGGAATGGGCTGGTATTCATCACTGCTGTCGGATCTCTTCGGAATCCGGAGCCCGCAGAGCGAGATTCTTTCAGTGACCGGTGGAATTCCGACGGATGAACTGGGTCTGAGTGTGGATACCGATATGGAAGACTTCGGCGAATTCCAGGAAGCGCCGTACAGTGCGGAAGACGGCACGCCGCTGAGCCAGGAGGAACTCAATGCCATCCGGAATGCCGCGGTGACCGGCCGCGTGCCGGACGACTCGGTCCATCTGGATGAAGCGGTCCACGAAAAAGTGGCGGCCTCCCTGCGGCGTTCCGAACTGTTCAAAGACAGTTTCGACAAAGCGCTGGACACCCTGCTGGGCCTGGATGCGTAAGAGGAGGAAATGAAAATGAAGAATATGAACGGAACCCGGGAGAATGGGATGAAGATCGCTGTTTCGCGCGCAATCGCTTTCGGTGCTGCGGCCGCCCTGCTGTTGATGAGCGGCTGCAAAACCGAAGAAGATTACAAAAAAGAGCGTATAGCCAAGGCCCAGGAGCAATTTGAATCGGTGAGGAAACGTGATCTTCCCGCCGACAAGGTCCTGACCCTGCATGACTGCATCAAGCTGGCCATGGAACATAACATGGACATCAAGATCCAGAACATGGAAAAAGATGCGGCGACAAACATGCTGTGGGCGGAGATCCTGGGGATGCTGCCGGATCTGACCGTGACGAACAACTTCACGACGAGGTCCAATCAGCCCGGCTCCAGCAGCAAAGCGGTGGAACAAGGCGGCGAGACCTATGATTACAGCACGAGCCAGGATAAGAACATCAACAACCTGAGCGTGGATCTGGCTTTCAGTCTGCTGGATTTCGGTCTGGCGTTCTTCAATTCCCAGCAGGGACATGACCGCGTGCTGATGAAACAGCGGCAGATCGAACGCCTGCGCCAGAATCTGACACTGGACGTGGTGCGCGCCTATTTCAAGGTGGCGGCTGCCCAGCGTGCGGTGGACATCACCAACAATCTGCTTCTGCAGTGCCGGAACCACAGTGAGGTGATCGACCGTCTGGAAAAAAAGAAAATGATTACGCCGTTCCGGGCTTTCGAGGAGAAAAACCGTTTGCTCACCATGGAAAAACGTCTTACCAACTACACCCGCGTGTATGAAAATTCCTGTGTGGAACTGCGTGCGCTGCTGGGCGTTTATCCCAGCGTGAACATCATCGTGGATGATACGATCCTGGATAAGGATCCGGTCATGGAACTGCCGGAGATCGAACTGTTGGAACAGATGGCGATCCTGAAGCGGCCGGAACTGTATGAGATCGATATCCAGCGTCACATCAATATCCTCGAATGCCGGAAGACCCTGCTGATGATGCTTCCGAACGTCCAGGTCTATATGGATCTGGTGAACAACAACAACTCGTTCCTGTATTATCAGACCTGGTGGGAGCTGGCGATCCGCGCAGCTTACAATGCATTGAAGACCCCGCAGCACCTGGCCCGTTACATGGCCTACAGCGATCAGGCGGATATCGAAAAGGTGCGTTCTTTCGCCCAGGCGATCACGGTCATGTCCCAGGTCCGGATCGCCAAGGCCGACATCGCTTCCTCCCGGCAGAAATATGAACTCAACCGCCGGGAAAACCGCAACTACAGCGAGCATCTGAAAAAAGAACAGTCGAAAAAAGCGGTCCGCGGCACCGTTTCGGAACTGGAACTGGATCATCTGCGCATGGCCGTGGCCGAAACCGAGATCGAGCGTCTGCTTGCGCTGGGCGCCTGCCATATTTCCTATTACCGGCTCCTGAACTCGATCGGAGTGGAAAACCTGGATCCCGCGACCCAGGAGGCGTTGAAAAAGGAACTCGAAGCAGGTGCCAGACGGGCGGAAAAGGAACTTGCCCGTGCCCGTGCTGAATACGAGAAGAAACAGGCCGAAGCGGAAAATGCCCGCATTGCCCGGCTCCTCTTCGATGAAGGCATGAAGAAGCAGTCCGGCAATCAGCTGCTGGCTGCGTCCGAATACTACCGCCGCGCCGCTCAGAAAGGCAATGCCTCCGCCATGTTCTGTCTCGGCAAGCTCTACTGGTCCGGAAAAGGCGTGAAGCAGGATTATGCCGAAGCGGTCCGCTGGTTCAAGGCCGCTGCCGAAGGTGGCAATGTCGAAGCCATGGTCGTGCTCGGCTGGGTTTATTACCGCGGCCTCGGCGATGGGAAAATCGTTGCCGTCGATCTGAAACGGTCCCGCAAATATTATCAGCTAGCGGTCGACAATGGGGATGATCGGGCCTATTACTGGCTGGGCGCCGTCTGCTATGAGCTCAAGGATTACGAGACCGCCATGGCCAGCTTCAAGAAGGCCGCCCGGATCCGTCCGGACAGTGCGCTTTTCATCGACAAATCGTCGTCCGAACAGAAATCGATCCGCAACAGCCGTGCTTTGGCCATGGTCCGGGTCGGCTGCATGTATCGGGAAGGAACAGGCGGCGAGGGCGTGAATTATGCCAAAGCCAAAGACTGGTTCGAACAGGCTGCCAAACTCGGCGATCCTTCCGCCATGAACAATCTGTCCATGATGTATGCGGTCGGCGACGGGGTTCAGAAAGATCCCGCCCTTTCCGAGGAATGGTTCAAAAAATATCAGGAAGCTGCCGCCAAACAGTAAGGTCCGGCAGCCCGTCAGGGGCG
This sequence comes from Lentisphaerota bacterium, assembly GCA_015061565.1. GTDB lineage: Bacteria > Verrucomicrobiota > Lentisphaeria > Victivallales > UBA1829 > SIG94. The sequence goes on along the minus strand of SUWI01000050.1, from coordinate 22,126 downwards.
CCGGCGGTTCGTGAAGAGCCGCTGTGCTGCCGACCTGGTTCCCCGCGAACCCGATAAGTCCTATAAGTCCCATAAGACCTATAGGACTTATTCTTTTCGCTTATCGGTCAATGATTGCGGAAACGCATTGACCGGATGCGGTCCGGGTTTCTCCCGGCAGTCTGATCTCGGCGATGATGCCGGCAGGGATCTCCGCACTGAACAGGATCTCTTTCCCTTCCGTTTTCCAGGAACAACGGATCAGCCCGGCTTCCGTCGGCAGGACCAGTTCGGCTGACGGAAACAGGAAAACCGGTTCGACGGCGATTTTCTTCCAGGCCGGTTCCAGCTGTTTCAGTCCGAACAGCAGTTCGGGCAGATGGTAGAGCGGATGTCCGCTCCAGGCATGGCAGACGGAAGCGCCGCCGGTATGTTTTTCCGTGAAATGTTCCCAGGCGGTGCCGACGTTCAGCATCGGTTCCCAGCCGTGCCGGAGATATTCCAGCGCCTCTTTTTCGAAATGATATTTCCAGGCGGCCTGGATCAGATAGGTCGCCCAGAAGGAACTGGGCAGGGCGACGTCGTCGGACAATTCCGATCGCAGGCAGGGCAGGAGCCGTTTTTCGATCATGCTCCGTTCCGCTTCCGGCGCGATGCCGCTCAGCAGGGCCAGCACCTGGTCATGGACCGAAGGAACGCCGGTTTGACGGCCGTTTTCGTCCAGTTCGGGGACCAGCAGACCTTCGGCGGGATCGAGGAAGGCTTTGCCGACGCGGATTTTTTCCTCTTCGAGCCGGACTTTCAGTGCCGCCGCTTCAGCGGTGAATCCGGCGGCTTCCAGCAGGATCCGGTAATGGATCCGGGTGTAGATATACAGCAGATTGAGGAAGGCGGGCGTATTGCGTTTCGGCAGCGGCGCCCAGTCTTCGAACAGCCAGAACCGTTTGTCATAGCGGATCAGGCCGTCGGTGCCGCGCTGCCGTTCGAAATAATCCAGAATGCTTTCGGCCCGCTGCTTGTTTTCCAGAAAGAGATCGGTCCGCCCGGTCTGGAACCAGAAATCATAGAGCGTATGGATCCAGGTCAGACAGTAATCCGGCAGCACCGGACCGCAGGCGGTGGTCGGGGCGTTGGCGAAGAGCAGTCCTTCGGGGCCGGGCTGGCCCGCGATGGAACGGATGCCCTGTTCGAAGATCCGGGTGTCGCCCGACAGGAAAATCACATTTTTCGCCTGGATACGGATATCGCCCCACCATTGGGATTGTTCGCGCCACGGCGTGTCCACAAAGGCGTCCATGGTGCAGGTCCGCTGCGTATGCACCGAAAGGTCGTAAATCGCGTTGAGCGTGCCGTCGCTGCAGCGGAATGAGCCTTTTATATGGATCGGAGAGACGGCGCTCCGCCAGCTGAAACGGATGCGGACGGGTCCGGCATGGTTGCGGACGATCAGGACGGCGTAACGGGTGCCGGCGATCTGGAAGGTCTCATACCATCCCGACCCCGGCCGCAGATGGATGCGGCATCCCGGCGCGGTCAGCGAACCCTCGCGCGGTTTCCCGTCGAATTCTATCCGGCCATGTTTCAGATAATTCAGGAACAGCAGATCGGCGACGATTCCGTCTTCGCTGCAGCTGTATTCTATCTCAGCGGTGCCGGGCAGCCAGTCCAGACGGCCCAGATCGAGCAGGACGGCGGCGAAGTTCCCTTTCCCGGCTCCAGGGACGGTGAAAGACATTACCGTGCCGTTTCGGGCCGTTTCCGGCAATGTGTCCTGATACTGGAGCGTGGGAAATTCATCCTGATAAAAATCCGCGAAGAAATTGTTTTCCTGAAATGGGATCGGGAGTGTTTCAGTCCGACATTTTCCGAAGGCGAAAGCAAGGATCGAATCCGGAGCCATCCGTTTTTCTTCCAGCATTTCCGTCGGGCGCGGCACCAGATCCTGCCAAGGCAAAGTGCCCTGGGGACATTCGGTCGGGACCGCCCAGCCGGGCTGCGGGGGGATGCGGTAATCCTTTTCTTCGGTGATCCAGCTGCGGTCATCGTAATTCAGGTCGATCTCCTCCTGAAAGCCCATCTGGATGCTGAGCCGCCCGGTATAGCTGTTGTATGCGGTATTGCGGAACATCACCCAGTCTTTCATATTGGTGACGATGACCGTGCCGTTGTCCCAGCGGGCGGAGCACAGGAAGCCCGCGCGGCCCTGATACGTGTAAGAATAATGGCTGATCCCCGGATTATGCACTTCCGCGGCGATCCAGTTCTTTCCGATTTTCAGGTAAGGCAGGATATCCGTTGCGTCATAATGCCAGTTTTTCTGATGTCCGCGCAAAGGCCCGCGGCAGACATACCGGCCGTTGACATAGAGGCGGTATCCCTGGTCGGCGGTGATGACCAGCGGAGCCGCAGAGGGCAGGGCGGTGAGGTCGAAGTCGTGCCGGAAACCGGCATAAGAGTTCTGTGCGTTGTAGGTCGGCCGCGGCCAGATCCAGCAGGCGGCAGGTTCGGGATATATGGTTTTCATGATGTCACGCAGTCCTCAAGTTCAGGGCGGTGATTTTCCGGATGAAGATCACCGAAGATGTAAAGTAATGGCGAAAGAATGTTTTTCAAGACAATGAACCGTTTTTTTTGAGAAAAAACGGGCGGGCGCGAGCCGGCCGATTTGCCGCGAACTTGAATAAGACCTATAATAAGACTTATAGGTCCTATAGGAAGAGCGCGAACTATGAGTGACGGTGCGAGACCCCCGGAGGTGCACCCGGCCTGTCCGGCCAATTTTTTTTCAGGCAGCGGGGACAGCAGCGGCGCGGCGCTGACGGAAGATTTTTTTCAGCACGATATACAGCATGATGCCGTTGAACAGGGAAACCAGCAGCCAGGAGATCGGATAACAGCCCAGCAGGAACTGCATGGTCCGGTGATGCGGGAAGATCGCCACCACCCAGAAAATGCGGAAGAAACACGCTCCCACCAGCGAGGCGCCCGTCGGCAGCATCGAATAACCGAGCCCGCGCAGACAGCCGCAGGAAATATCCATGATGGCGCCGAGGAAGAACGTGGTCAGCATGACCTGCATGCGGAGCAGTCCCCAGCGGATGACTTCCGGTTCGGTCGAGAAGAGCAGGAGCAGGGGACGTCCTGCGAACATCAGCGCCCAGCCCAGGACCAGCGTGACCCCGCCGGCCAGAAACAGCCCGACCAGACAGCAGCGGACCGTCCGGGCGTATTTTTTCGCGCCGTAATTCTGAGCGACGAAAGTCATGACCGCCTGCTGGAAACCGCTGGCGGCGATGGAACAGAAGGATTCGACGCTGATCGTGGCGGAGGAGCCGGCGATCGCGAATGCGCCGAAGGTGTTGAGAGAAGCCTGGATGAACATGTTCGCGACATTGAAGAATGAACTGTTGATGCCCGCGGGAATGCCGATCCAGAGGATCTCCTTGAGCAGCTGCCAGTCGATCTTGAGTTTTTTCAGGTTCAGGTGGCAGTGATCGGTGGAAAAGACCAGCGTCCGCAGGATCAGGCCCGCCGCGACGCCGTTGGACACCGTGGTGGCGATCGCGACTCCGGCAACGGACATTTTAAATCCGGCAACCATGAGCAGATTCAGCAGGACGTTGAGCAATCCGGAGATCAGCAGATAATACATCGGCCGGCGGGAATCACCCACCGAACGCAGGATCGCACAGCCGAAGTTGAACACGATCAGAAACGGGATGCCCAGAAAATAGATCCAGATATAGGTGCAGGCGTCCGGCAGGATATCTTCCGGCGTGTTCATCAGGACCAGCAGCGGTTTGGCGCAGAGCAGCGCGATGGGAGTCAGGATCAGGCCGAAATACAGGGAAACCGCCATCGAGGTATGGGTGCCGTGATGGAACTTCAGGTGATTGTTGGCGCCGCAATAGAGGGCGATCACGGCATTGACGCCGGTGGAAAGTCCGATAAAGATCTTCAGCATCAGCGTGACCGGATTCAGCGTGGCGCCGATCGCGGCCAGCGCCTGATGCGAGGCGAATCTGCCGATGATCGCCAGGTCCGCCGCATTGAAGAGACTCTGCAGTTCGTACGTGCAGAGCAGCGGGAAGACGAAAACGATCATCTTCCAGAGAATGGAACCATGACAGAGGTCAAGACCGTATTTCTTTTCGGACATAAGCAGGAAAGGGCATAAATGGAAAAACCGCCCGCCTGGGAAGACGAGCGGTTTCTCTCATTCGGCTGAAAGGAAAACTCAGCCTTTGCGTTCGAACAGGGAACGGATCTTCCGGCCGGTGACTTCGGCGGGATGATCGCCCAGGGCTTTGCGCTTGCCGAGCAGGACCGGGGAACCGGCTTTGATCTCGTCGAGGAAGATCTTGGCGAATTCGCCGCTTTCGATCCGTTTGAGGGATTCTTTCATGCGGGCTTTCACATCGGGCGGCAGGATCTGCGGGCCGTTGAAGTATTCGCCGAATTCGGCAGTGTTGGAGATGACGGAATTCATCTTCTGGATGCCGCCTTCGTAGACCAGGTCGACGATCAGCTTCATTTCATGGATGCATTCGAAATAGGCCATTTCCGGGGGATAACCGGCTTCGATAAGGGTCTCGAAACCGTATTTCATCAGGTCGACGACGCCGCCGCAGATGACGTTCTGTTCGCCGAACAGGTCTTCGTAGGTTTCCTGTTCGAAGGTGCATTTGAGCACGCCGGCGCGGGTGAAGCCCATCGCCTTGGCCATGGCCAGCGCGGTTTTCATGGCGTTGCCGGTGGCATCCTGGGCAACGGCGACCAGACCCGGAACGCCGAAACCGTTGAGGAACGCTTTGCGCTCTTCGGTGGCGGGGCTTTTCGGGGCGACCATGATCACATCACAGCCTTCCGGAGGCAGGATCTGCTTGAACACCACGTTGAAACCGTGGGAGCAGGAGAGGGTCTTGCCCGGGGTCATATACTGTTTGATCTCGTTGTCATAGGTGGCTTTGTGGAATTCATCCGGGAGCAGGATGTGGATGATGTCGGCCTTCTTGGCGGCTTCGGCCGCGGACATGACCTGGAAACCGTCGTTGACGGCGCGGTCAAAAGAGGGGCCCTTGCGGGAGCCGATGATCACGTTGACGCCGGAATCTCTCATGCAGAGGGCCTGTGCGGTTCCCTGGCTGCCGTAGCCGATCACGGCCACTGTTTTTCCGTTCAGGATGGATGCATCCGCATCCTTGTCGTGGAGGATAGTCACTTCGCTCATTTTTTTACTCCTTTGCGGACATGTCCGGTCCGCATTTTTTGGTTATTCGGGTTTTAATCCGTTTAATATACACGATTTCCGCAAAATATCAAGCGATTTACCGAAAAGAGAGGCGTTATTTTCATGGATCCGGACCGCCCCGTACAGAAAACAGGCGGAACCGGGACAGAACCCGGCTGCCGCCTGCGATACGGGATCAATTATTTGACAGCGGTTTTTTTCCCTTTGGTGGTCCAGACGATCACTTCGGATTTCTGGGGGACAAAGCCATGATCGCTGCCCTGGACCCAGCGGATGGTCTTTTTCGGAGTCGCCAGGTTCTTGTAGCTGATCATGAGGCCGGACGGCGGGCAGACATAATCGCCGAGCCCGGCGCGCATAATGGTGACATCCGCCTTCTTGATCCGTTTGGCCATGAAGACCGGATCATAATAATCCAGAGCGGGGACATATTTGATGCGCCATCCGCCGGAAAGACGTTTGGCTTTGGCGGTACCGGCCAGGTCGCAGCACCAGGTGATGCTGGGAAATGCCGCCGTCACGTCCGGATCCAATGCGGCCGACCACATGGTCTGCAGCCCGCCCTGGCTGCCGCCTCTGGCCGTCAGACTCCTGCCGTTCCATTCGGGCAGGCTCTTGAGGTATTCCTGGGCGCGGAGAATGCGCATCACCATACCGTTGAAGAAGCAGGTCTCCGGGTTTTTGTTCTGTTCGGGATCGAATGCATAACTGTATTTCGGGGTGCGGATCGAGGCGAAAAACTTTTTGTAGTATTCGGCATTCTGTCCGAGTTTCTGTCCGTGGGCATTCAGGTAGAACATGATCTGTCCCGGGACCGCTGCCGCAGGCACGGCCTGCGGATGGGGGCCGTACCCGAAGAAAATGATGGTGATCGGCAGAGATTTCGGTTTTGCATTGTTGGGAATGGTCAGATACCCGGTGGCCGGACGCGGTCCGGGCGCCGGAATGGAGACGGCATAAATTTTACCGTTTTTCAACGTTTTGACCAGTTTCCGTTCGACTTTTCCCTGGAACGGGACTTCCGCGAGACGTTTTTTCTGACGGGCCCAGAACGCATCGAAATCAGCCGGTTCGCCGCAATCGTTCAGCTTTTCCGGCTGGACGCCCGCTCCCGCGAAGAAATTGATCGCACGAGGTGTTTTCTTGCCGTTGGGCAGTTCCAGTTTGACCGGTTTGCCTTTTTCATCGATCAGAGCAACATTGACACTCACGAATCCTGGGCGGTCCAGCGAGGTTTTGACCGTCAAGGTCTGGTCGGCCGGAACTTTGCCCGAAAATCTCTTATTGTCATCGCCGCGGCGGAGATAACTCAGGAAATATTTGCCGGGTTTTGCAGTGGCGTAATCCATTTTGAAAGTGAAGACCATTTCCTCGCCGGGCTGGTAGGACAGGGCGGACTTGCTGGTCTTTCCGATGATCTGCGGCATCGGGACAGGCTTTTTAGCGGCAGCAGACGCTTTTTTGGCTGCCGGTTTTGCTGCCGGTTTCGCTGCTTGCTTGGTCGGCTGAGGTTCGGGTTTCTTCGTTTCTTTCGTGGTCAGACAGCCTGTCATGAAGAGACTCATGATCAGTGCGGCTGACAAGGTTCTGGTTTTTGCAAACATTTTATTACCTCCTGTGATTGGTTGTTGGCCGTTTGGTTATTCGATTTTGTTGCTGTCGATACCGAACTGTTCGAAACCGAGGTTGCGGAGCGGCTGTTCGCGGCTCCTGGAAACATCGTCGGACACCTTGCGGATCTCCTTGCCGACCGCATCCGGAACCGGATCGAAAACGTCCGAAAGTTCGGCCCGGGCGATCAACACCAGTTCGGAATGGCGGGTGGTTTCCGTTTCCGTTGAGAACAGCCAACCCAGCACGGGCAGGTCCTTCAGCAGCGGCAGGCCGGAAACACTGCGGATCACATTGGTGCGTTTGATCCCGCCAACGACGAATTCTCTGCCCTCGTATCCTACCTGGATCTCGGTTTCGAATGCGGAATGATTCAGCCGCGGTTCGCCGCTGCTCTTCCATCCGAGCAGGCTGACGCCGGAAACTTTGATCGGCAGGATGGCGGCTTTGCCGGTCGCGACCGGGGTGAAATTCAATTCGAACCGGAAACCGTTGGATGCTTTGGTGGTCTGGCTGCTGCCGTGTTTCAGCGTCAGGGATGCCTCGTCCGGCAGTTTTTTCTTCCCTTCGATGATTTTGTCGTTGAGTTCGGTATCCGGCAGCTGATCCTGTTCTTCGTAAAACAGGCCGGTCTCCACTTTGATCTGAGCCGCCCGGCGGTTTTTGGCAGTGATCACGCCTTCGGTGACCACTTTCGCACGGCCGGTGGAGGAAAGAAAATCCAAGTATTTGCTGTTCCATTTCGGATTGAAATTGAAGAAATCGGTGCGGCTGGAATGCGAACCGTTGATCCCGGCGGCGAAGGTGGTGGCCCAGTTGTTTCGGTAGCGGCCGCCGGCGGAGAAGAAATCGGCGCCGTTATTGTTTTTCCAGCTCTGGAAATCGACGCCGATCTTGTCGTCGTCTTCCGTGCTGATCTCCAGCAGACGGTAACTCAGGCGGATCTCCGGCATGGGCCGGTCATACTGTGCCAGCTGTCTGCGGATCTGATTCCAGCTCCAGAACGGTGCGGCGATGAACAGCGCATTGAGCCCGCCGTCGACCAGCAGGCAGTCGGTGCCGCCGGAAAATTCCTCGTCTTCACCGAGGGCGCCGACATTTTTTACCATTTCCCGGAGATTGGCAGCGGTGTTCGATTTGGGGAAATAAATGAATTTCGGCCGTCCGCTGGCATAATCGATACCCGGCTGGTCCAGATGCCGGATGAGCTCATCGATGCTGTCGCCTTTGCCGTTGTTCCGGAACCGGTAATCTTCAGCGGAGACCATCAGGACTTTGCGTCCGTCATTGAACTGGATCGCCTCGACCTGAACGGGATTGGCCTCGACCTGGCGGCCCTTCACCACGCTCAGCAGATAGCCGCGCATGCCGTAGGGACCGGCATGTTTGAGCGTATACAGCTTGGTCAGCACGTAAGGGTCGGTATTGGTCCGGATGAAACGGATCGCCTTGTCGCTGTCCTTCACGTTGACCCGGAGCTGGGTCTGGACCGTGCTGCTGCCGTAACCGGCAGTTGGAATGTTGATGTCCGCCTTGACTTTTCCGGGGGTCGGATGCGGCGTCAGGTTGACGTCTTTCTCTTCCGCACTCAGCTGAATGATCACGGCCGCACTGAGGAGCAGAATGATGTTTGAAAGTTTCATGATCACAATCCTTTCTCAACCGGACCGGAGGAGATGGTCCAGTTGACTTTGGATTTGTCCAGCGGGCCGGGATTGATGAGGCTGGCTTCCGCCGTTACGACGATATAGGTCCGCTCCTTGATGGTGGTGACGGTGCCGAACAGATATTTCAGGATCGGGATCTTCACGAGGAACGGGATGCCGATGGTCTGTTCCGCTTCCTGTTCCCTCACATATTGGGTGAGGATCTTTTCGGTTTTGAATCCGAGGGTGAGTTCGCCGCTGACCGTGGAATTGTTGCCGACTTCATCGCCGCGGTTGCTGCGCTCGGTGACGGTTTTGGAATTGAGCTTGTAACTGAAGATCACATTGCCGCGGTTTCTGCGGTAGAAGTCTTCCGAGAAACGCAGTTTGCCCTGCGGATCAGTGTCGCGGGATTCCGAACCGAAACAGACCACCGGATCGGTCACTTGAAGGGTCAGCGTGCTGTCTCCGCCGACCTTCAACTCCGTCCGGTCGTCGGAATCTTTCTGAAAATTCTCATAATCCGGCGTGAGGGTGACGGAATAGGTTTTCGGAAGGTGTTTGTTGAGGGTATCGAGTTCATAAATCGGGGTGTTCAACATGGTCAGGTCGGCTTGGGCCGCGAGCCTGGCATTGCCCGATTGCTGGAGGATGCGGATGAAACTCATGTCGAACTGCGGCGCAGTGAAGAACCCGCCGTATCCCCACGACGAGGAGAAATTGCTGGTGAGATCGGCCAGCTTGCTGAAACCGTTGATCAGTTCGAAGATCGCTTCATTGGAAAAGATCTTGCCGCCGTTGAATCCCGCGGAAAAAATATCCATGCCGGGTCCGTTTTTCCAGGCCAGATAATCCAGACCGATATCCCGCAGCTTGCTTTCGCGGATCTCATAATAGTTCAGTTTCAGGCTGACCTGGGGAACGGGGCAGTCGAGGAACCTTACCCAGTTCAGCACATCGAGCGCGGCGCCGCGGTCGTCCTTCCAGTAGATCGTGTTGGTGTCCTTGTTGAGGTAAGCCCGGCCTTCGGGAGTCCGCATGGTCCCGTCGTTGATCAGCCGCAGAATGTCATCGGCGGCCCGGTAGTTCGGTTTGTAGGTGATCCTGGTGACTCCGGTGCCTTCGATGGTCGAACCATATTGATCGGGTTTGCCCGGCTGGTCCAGCCCGGCGATCAGGTCATCCACATACGGTATGAAATCTTCGCCGGTGGAAACGATGATGGCATGTTTTTTCGCTTTGTAATAATAGACGCGTTCCACGATGGACGCTTTGCTGTAGCGTTTCACCGCCGCCTGAATAAATGGCCGGATGTCGGTGGCTTTCACATGCTTGAGCTCGTAGAATTTGCTGACCATGCGGGTCTGCCCGTCGTCCTGCAGCAGACGGATGGTACGGATATCCTTATCCGGCGGATCGGCGTAAAGCTGCAGCAGAACCGTTCCGCAGCCGGCCAGCAGCAGTGACAGGATGTTCTTTCTTGCCATATTGGGAAATACTCCTTTTCATTGCGTTCGTATGAAAAGAATAATATAGCATAAATCTTAGAAAAGTCAATAATAATGCATTGCGATTCAAAAAGTTATGAAATGACAAGCAAGAGTCCGGCCGAGGTTGTAGGACTCGGCCGGGCCGGAGGATGATCGTCCCGGAATCAGAAGGCATGACGGCAAAAACGGAATCGGCGGCACCGGAGGAATGCGGCACGACCGGCCGGACCTCAAGAACCGCACACCGTTTTTTGGTCCGCTTTATTTTTTACCTTTTTTCGGAGAGGTGAACTGGTATTCCCGGATGGCATTCCGGATGACTTCCCAGGCCATTTTCGGACGACGGTAGCGGTCCAGCACGCCTTTGTCGTTTAACCCCACGACGCGGCCGCCGTTGATGTAGGATTTGGCATCGGAAAAATGCCAGATGGAAAGGCCGCAGTAACGGGGATTGCTGAACACCACTCGGCAGATCTCTTTGATCAGGTCCGCCTGATATTCCTCCGACCAGCGGGCGCGGTAGGGGTCGTGTTCGCCGTAGATCGCCGAGCCGCCGGTCTCGCTGATCATATAAGGCTTGTTTTTCGGTACCGCCGCCTCGATCTCGGCAAACCGCGGCTCCACATGATGGATGCCGGAAACTTCTTCCCAGCAGATCCCGCCCCAGCCCGGATACGGATTCATCGCCACCAGGTCCACCAGGTCCATGCAGACATCTTTCTCATATTTGTTCGATGCAAAGGTGATCGGCCGGGTGGTGTCGATCTCGCGGTAGGCATCGTAGACGCCTTTGATGATGGAGCGGACGCGCGGCAGCTGGCTTTCGGTCTCGTTCATGGCGGCCCAGATGATGATGCACGGATGATTGTAATGGATCGCGGCCAGCTTGCGGGCCTGGTCTTTCTGCCGGCGCAGGAAATCGCGCGAAAAGAGTTCGGGCGGCTTGACGTCCCAGCCCAGGGTCTCTTCCCAGACCAGCACCCCCAGCTTGTCGCACAGTTTCAGAAACGATTCCCGCTGCGGATAATGGCTGCCGCGGATAAAATTCGAGCCCTGGTCTTTGAGCATCTGCAGATCGGCCGCCATCAGGGCCGGCGGCATGGCCGCACCGAACTGCGGATGGCTTTCGTGCCGGTTGTAGCCCATCAGATGCAGTTCATTGCCGTTCAGCAGGAGTTTCTGTCCCCTGATCTCGATTTTCCGGATCCCGAAAGTCTCTTCGAGCCGGTCGTTTTTCAGGCGGAGTTCCAGCTGGTGCAGATTCGGATTTTCCGGCGACCACAGCCGGAAATGCGGCACCTTCAGCTGATATTCCCGTTCCCGTCCGGAGAAACGTTCGGATTTGACCGCTTTGCCGTCGATCCGGATCTCCAGTTCCTCTTCCTTCCGGAAAAAGCGGTTCGCGCGCACTTTCAGGCCGATCAGTCCCGTGCGGTGATCGAGCGTGGTGATCCGGACCCATTCGAGATGGTCTTTCGGAATTTCTTCGAGTGTGACGTCGCCAAAAATACCGCCGAAGGCATAGAAGTCGTAAAACGGGAAAAAGACTTTGTTATACTGGTTCGAAACCATGATCAGCAGTTCGTGCCAGGTGCGTTCTCCGGCCTCGAACGTGAATTTTTCCGGCATGTAGGCATACGGACAGGAGCCGACGTTTTTGCCGTCCCAGAAGATTTCGCCGGCGATACCGAGACCGTCGATGCTCAGCTGGACCAGACCGCCTGCATATACTTTGCGGCGATAAAAACCGACGCCGCGTTTGCCGAACCACGGAGCTGCCACGTCAAAACAGCCCGGCACCGAAAGGGCGCTCTCATATTTCAGTCCGGCAGGGATACTGCCGTCAAAATCCTGTTCCAGAAAGGTGAAATCCCAGATCCCGTTCAAATCCATGCAGTTTCTCATAATTCCTCCTTGAAAAAAACTTATCATGGCCAAATGTAATATACACTTGACCCGAACAAAATCAATAGATCAAAGCGGCATATCAACGTATTTTCCGGCAGATGCAGGAGCGGTTTCCCGGGCAGTTGTTTTGAAAAGTCCAAATGATTTCCAGCAAAAAAAATATAAGGACTTGAAAAATGAACGGTAAAAATATATATTAATATTTCCTGAAACGGTTATTACAGAAACGGAGGACCCATGGCGGAAGTGAATAACAGCAGCGCGCTGGCTTGTCTGGGCATTTTATTTTCTCAAGTCCGGCGGGAAGTGAATTTCAATGCGCTTCTTACGGCCGATATTGCGCAGAACCTGGATACGGAGGAAGGCGAGCTCCAGGTGTTGATGCAGCTGGCCGATCATCAGAAACTGGAGCCGGTCCGGCTGGATTCTCTGGAGCAGGCAGCCAGGGATCATACTGGTCCGGCCCTGATCCGGCTGACTGAACGGAAATGGGTCCTGATCCAGAATATCCGTCAGACCGGCGAAGAAAATGCCATCGTGATCGAACCGGTTTCCGATCACCAGCCGCGTGCGCTCCGGGTCAGGAGTGATGAGATCTCCCGCCGGTTTGGCGGTGCGGTCATCGTTTTCCGCAATCTGCAGGAGATCGATTCCGCCAAACAGAGTGCCTTATACTGCCTCTGCAATATCGCCAAACATCACGGCGTCAATATGGATATCCGGCGCGTCATGCATGATTACGCGATCGGTGAAGACGAGCCGCGCGATTCTCTGTTTTTCCAGATCGCTGCCGATTACGAATTTAAGATCAAGCAGCGGAAGCTCGACTGGAAACAGCTCCTTCAGCTGGGCAAGGCCTATCCTGCGATCGGTGTCAAAAAGAACGGGAAAAAAATCCTGCTGTGCGGCGTCCGTCCGAATCAGGATGAAGTCATGGAAATCGCGGTGATCGACCCGGAAAACAAGACAGCCGGCAATCGTTTCGATTTCATGAATCAGGAGAAGTTCGAGGAGATTTACAGCGGCAAGTCCATTCTGTTGAAGAAAACCTACCGGCTGTCCGATGAAAATCAGCCGTTCAGTCTGCGCTGGTTCATTCCCGAATTCCTGAAACTGAAAGGGATTTTCGGACAGATCGCGCTGACGGTCGGCATCATCACGCTCCTTTCTCTGATCGTGCCGCTGTTTTTCCAGATCGTGGTGGACAAGGTCCTGGTGCATAAAGGCGTCGTGACCCTCAATTCGATCGGTATCGGTATCGTCTGTGCGGTCATTTTCAACGGCTTCATGGAATTCATCCGAGGCTATTTCCTGCTGTTCGCCACCAACAAGATCGATATTTCCACGGCGATGAAAACTTTCCGGCATCTGATGCGGCTGCCGATCGACTTTTTCGAACGGGTTCCTTCCGGCGTTTTGCTGAAACACATGCAGCAGACCGAACGCATCCGGGGATTCCTGTCCGGCAATCTGTTCTTCACGATCCTGGATTTGTGCGCTTTGTGTATTTTCATCCCGTTCCTGATGTTTTACAGTATCCCGCTGACCATGATCGTGCTGGGGTATTCCGCACTGATGGCGCTGGTCATTGCCTGCCTGATCAAACCGTTCCAGGCTCGGCTGAATGAACTGTATCAGGCAGAAGGAAAACGCCAGAGCATGCTGGTCGAAGCGATCCACGGCATCCGCACGGTGAAATCGCTGGCGCTGGAGCCGGTCGAGGAACAGCACTGGGACGATACGACTGCCTATTCGATCAAATCCTATTTCCGCGTCGGCAAGATCTCCATCACCGCCAAGAGCATCAGTCAGGTGCTGGAAATGCTCATGACCATTACTGTGATCTGGGTCGGCGCACTGCTGGTTTTCGACCAGAAGATGTCCATCGGCGCTCTGATCGCCTTCCAGATGCTTTCCGGACGCGTGACCGGTCCTCTGGTGAAAATGGTCGGCCTGATCCACGAATACCAGCAGATCGCGCTGTCGGTGAAGATGCTCGGCGTGGTGATGAACACTCCGACCGAACCGATGGGCGGCGGCGTCCGGAATCCGTTGAAAGGCGGAGTTTCTTTCGATAACGTGACCTTCCAGTATCGTCCCGATCTGCCGCAGGTGATCCGGAATTTCTCCATGGATGTTCCCCCCGGCACCACGGTCGGTATTGTCGGCCGTTCCGGTTCCGGGAAAACCACGCTCACCAAACTCCTGCAGGGCCTTTATAATGTTCAGCAGGGCATTATAAAAATCGACGGGATCGATATCCGCGAGATCGATAAAGCCCATCTCCGCATGAGCATCGGCGTGGTGCTGCAGGAAAATTATTTCTTCAGCGGCACCGTCCGTGAGAACATCAGCATGACCAAACGCAGTGCCTCGCTCGAAGAGATCATTTATGCTTCCAAGCTCGCCGGTGCGGACGAATTCGTGCAGAAACTGCCCCGCGGTTACGATACGGTCCTGGAGGAAAATGCTTCCAACCTTTCCGGCGGACAGAAACAGCGTCTGGCCATTGCCCGCGCGCTCCTGACCAATCCGCCGATCCTGATCTTCGACGAAGCGACCAGTGCGCTCGACCCCGAAAGTGAACAGGTCATCAAACAGAACCTGCGCGCGATTGCCCGCGGCCGCACCGTCCTGATCATTTCCCACCGTCTCAGCATTGTCAGTTCCGCGGATAAGATCCTGGTGCTGGACAGTGGCGAGAAAACCGCCTTCGATTCTCACCGCAACCTGCTCCAGCAGCCCGGCACCTACCGGGATTTCTGGAAACAGCAAATGGAACCTGGAGTGTAAATCATGGAAAAAGATAATAAAAACGGACCTGCCGTGCAGATCATCGCTTCCGAGGCAGTTGAATTCCAGCCGGATGCGCTGGAAATCAAAAACGAAAAACTGCCCCTCTGGATCCGTTACAGTGTACTCTATTCCGTTCTCTTTGTTGCCGCTGCCCTGATCTGGTCTTGTGTTTGCAAGGTCGATGTGGTCGTCCAGGCACCCGGAAGACTGGTTACCGATGATTCAAGCATCGTCATGAAACCGCTGGAACGCACCGTGATCAAACAGATCCATGTCAAGATCGGTCAGATCGTGAAAAAGGATCAGGTCCTCATTACTTTCGATCCCACCATGAACCGGGCCGAAGCCGAACGTCTGGTCAAGGAAATCAGTATTCTTTCCGCCCAGTACAACCGTCTGCTGGCCGAATTCGAAGGCCGGGCCTATCAGCCCGATCCCGGTGAGGCCGGCATGCGCCAGCTGGCTATTTTCAAACAGCGTTCCGAATATTTCCGCGAACGCTGCAATTACTTCGACGAAGGGATCAAACAGCTGGACGCCTCCCGCAAAGCACGCGAAGATACTCTCCGGAACCAGAAGGAACGTCTGATCGCCATCAAGCAGATCGAAAGCATGTTCAAGAAACTCCATGAAAGCCGCGCCGGGTCCCTCAAGGAACTCCTTTCCGTCAATATTTCCCGTATGGAAATGGAAGCACAGATCGATGAACAGCAGAACCAGCTGCTCGAACTCAAACACCAGCGTGAAAGCACGCTTTCGTCCAAACAGACTTTCGTCCAGGAATGGAAAAACAACATTTCCGAAGAACTGGTCAAAGTCGAGCGCGAACTTACTTCCACGCAGAAATCCTACGACAAGATCAAACAGCTGATCGAATATGTGGAACTGCGTGCACCCTGTGACAGTGTCGTCCATGAGATCGCCGCCTTCTCGGTCGGGTCCGCTGTCCGCGAAGCCGAGGCCCTGATCACGCTGATCCCGCTGGTCGGCAAGATCGAGCTTGAAGCCGAGGTCCAGCCCCAGGATATCGGACGGATCAATGTCGGTTCCGATGTCCGCATCAAACTCACTGCCTATCCTTTCCAGAAATACGGCACGCTCGACGGCAAGGTCCGCAATATTTCCGAGAATACCCTGCAGAAGCAGTCGCAGGTCCCCGTTTCCTATTATCGGGCGAGGATCGTAGTTTCCGGAAATTTGAAAAATGTCAAAAAGGATTTCCGCCTGATCCCCGGCATGGAAGTCCAGGCCGAGATCAAAGTCGGCAGACGCCGCATCATCGAATTCATCATCTATCCGCTAATCAAAGCGCTGGATGAAACGGCCAGGGAACCCTGAGTCCGGATCAATCCGGGGAGGGATCTGATTTCTTTTACAGCTGAGACCGCTTGTCGATCTCTGCGGAACAGGTTTCCGGGCGGGTGACTTTCGGAAGTTTTTTCTCCAGCCACTGTTTCAGGGTTTCCGGCGACAGCGCTCCGGTCAGGTCCAGCTGGTCGCCGACTGCAGTGGCGGTCGATTCGATCGTGCCGGCCGGCAGTTCGATCACGTAAAAGGCTTTTTTGCAAGCCAGGAACGGATGCCACGGCGGAAACGCCGGAACCGTTTTCAGAACCCGGTATTTTTCATCCGCGAAGATCACATCGATCGGATAACGCATGAAGAACGTGTGGATGGCATTGCAGCGGTCGAACACCATGCCGTCCAGGGCAGGGGAAAAACGCTTGCCGATCAGTCCGGACAACCGGGCTCCGAAACTCGAGGCGTAACGCGCGTTTCGGGCCGGAACGCTTTGCCGGGTCAGGTTCAGGATGACCATGCTTCACCCGGCCAGCGTATTCATCGCCTGGTTCAGGATCGGTCCGACCAGAATGATGAAGACCGACGGGAAGATGAACAGGACCACGGGGAACAGGATCTTCACCGGAGCTTCGTTGGCGAGGGTTTCCGCACGGGCGAAACGTTTATGCCGCAGCTGATCGCCCTGGATCCGGAGCAGCTGCCCGATGCCGACGCCGAGTTCGTCCGCCTGGATGATCGCATTGATGACCGAAGTCAGTTCCGGCTGGTGCACCCGGTTCGAAAGGTCCCGCAGCGCCTGCTGGCGGGATTTCCCCAGCTGGATCTCATGCAGCGTCCGCTTGAATTCGTCCCCGAGCGCATCCGGCTTGCGCCGGACCAGAATATCGCGCAGCGAGGTCAGAAAATCTTTGCCGGCTTCCACGGACAAGGTCAGCAGGTCCAGCAGATTCGGCAGTGATTTCAGAATGGAAAGATGCCGGTTCCGGGCCGTTTTCTTCAGCCAGGTTTCGGGATACAGGACCATCAGGACCAGGATCAGAAAACCGGTCAGCCCCTGATTGGCCAGATTCATCAGGACCAGCATCAGGATCCCCATCAGCAGCATCAGAAAACGCACGGCCAGATATTGTTCCGGCGTCATCAGCTGGTCCACTCCGGCACTTTGCAGCAGTTCCAGCGTGCTTTTCTTGGCGGACACGAAACGGTCATCCCGCGAAAGGAAGGTGAAATTGCCGGCCAGCGGCAGAAAGATCCGGAAAATCAGCGGCAGACGGCGCGGATCTTCTCCTTCAGCCGGACTCAGGGAATCGACTTCGACCCGGGCCAGCAGATCCCCGACCAGCAGGAAAACACAGCCGGCAGCGGTTCCGGCGCACAGGGCGGCAAGCAGCGTAAAAATCATGGCATCCTCCTCAGATATCGATATTGGTGATCTTCCGGATCGTCAGGAATCCGATTACCACCAGAATGATGACTGCCAGCAGCGAAAGCACTCCGGCCACCGTCGAAAAGAATGATGTCATCATATCCGGCACAATATTCATCATGGCGAAAAACAGTGCAAACGGCATCAGCGCGATGATCACCGCCTGCATCCGCCCCTGCGCGGTCAGCGCCCGGATCCGGGCCGTGATGCGGACCCGTTCCCGGATCACGCCCGCCAGCCGTTCCAGTGTTGCCGTCAGTTCGCCGCCCGTCTGCCGCGCCGTCAGGATCGACACCGCCACCAGTTCGAAATCCGGACAGTCCAGCCGTTTGGACATGTTGTCCAGCGCGGTTTCCAGCGTCACGCCCAGACGCAGTTCCTGGATCAGCAGACTGAACTCGAACGAGATCGGATGGCGGTTCTCATCCGCGATCACTTCCAGCGCCTGGTTGATGCTGAAGCCCGCTTTCAGCGAACTGCTCATCGACAGCAGCGCGTCTTCGAGCTGTTCATTGAATTTGCGCAGCCGCTGTTTCCGGAGAAAGCCCAGATAGATCCGCGGCAGCGGAAACGCCGCGACCGCACCGATCAGCCCGAAAATGATGATCTTGGGCCAGTTCAGGCTGCCGGTGTAATAGCCGACTCCGCCCACCGCAGCAAAGGCTCCCACTGCGGCAAAGATCAAACTGAAATCCAGCACCCGGGACGGCGGCATGCTCAGCAGCACATCGTCCACCACGACCGCCGTCTCCTGCAGATATCTTTCCTTGTAGCGGGCGCTCACCCCGGAAACCGCGTTGATGATCACGATCAGCCCCAGCGATGATGCCAGTCCCACGAACAGGGCCGCCAGCAGTGTATAGTTCATTATAAATTGACTCCTTTCAGATCCTTCGGCGGCGTGAACATCGAGATATCCAGCGCCAGTCCCGCCCGCTTGATGTCATCCATGAACGTCGGGATACTCCCGGTCGGAACATACCGTCCCCGGATCTTGCCGTCTTCGGTCCAGCCGTCCTGATGGAACACGAAAATATCCTGCATCGTGATGATCTCGCCTTCCATCTTCGTGATCTCGCTGACCCGGACTACTTTGCGCGAACCGTCCTTTTCACGGGTGATCTGCACGATGAGGGTGATGGCCGAAGCGATCTGTTCGCGGATCGCCCGCAGCGGCAGGTCGAATCCCGCCATCAGCACCAGGGTCTCCAGACGGGACAGACAGTCGCGCGGGGAGTTCGCATGGATGGTGGTCAGCGAACCGTCGTGACCGGTGTTCATGGCCTGAAGCATATCCAGCGCCTCGCCGCCGCGGCACTCGCCGATCACAATGCGGTCGGGACGCATGCGCAGGGCGTTTTTCACCAGATCGCGGATCGTCACCTCGCCTTTGCCTTCGATATTGGCCGGCCGGGCTTCGAGCCGCACCACGTGCTCCTGACGGAGCTGCAGTTCCGCCGCGTCTTCGATCGTCAGGATTCGTTCGGTATCCGGCAGGAAGCCGCTGAGGATGTTCAGCAGGGTCGTCTTACCGGATCCGGTTCCTCCCGAGATCACAATGTTTTTCCGCAGTTTCACACAGATGTCCAGAAAATCCGCGATCTGCTGCGAGATCGATCCGAACCGGATCAGGTCTTTCACCTGCAGCGGCGTTTTGGAAAATTTACGGATGGTGATCGAGGGACCGCCCAGCGCCAGCGGCGGAATGATCGCGTTGACACGCGACCCGTCTTTCAAACGTGCATCCACCATCGGCGAACTTTCATCGATCCGGCGGCCCAGCGGCGACACGATCCGTTCGATCGCCGCTATGACCTGATTGTTGTCGGCGAAGGCCAGATCGGTCCGGTGCAGCTTGCCTTTGTATTCCACATAGATCCGGTCATGGCCGTTCACCATGATTTCGGTGATCTCCGGCATCGCGATCAGCACTTCCAGCGGACCCAGACCGATCGCCTCGTGGACCAGTTCCTGTTCGATCAGCTCGTGCGTGATCTCCGGCGGCAGCGGGATCGAGATCTCGTTGACGATCTCATGGATCACGCTTTTCGCTTTATCGTTGAGATCGTCTTCCGATACGCCGGACATCGCCAGCCGTTTCAGGTTCAGACGCTTGATCAGTTCCACATGCGCCCGTTTCTTGATCTCCTGGAGCAGCACCCGTTTGTCGAACGGGACCCCGGAGATCCGCAATACCGCTATCCCTCCGGCCGTCTGTTCGCTTTTCAGCAGTGTTTCCATGTTCCGCGCAGGCGGGGGTTCCGGTTTGGTTTCTCTTGGCGGCTCCGGTCTCGCTTCTTCCTTCGGAGTTTCTTCTTTGGGCAGGTCGATCGCCGTGTTCATCCCCGCGCCTTCCGGGCCGATGAGCTTGATGACCACATTGCCCAGCCGGATTTCCGAACCCGGTCCCGCTTCCGCCGGTTCGCCGCCGACCGCCGCACCGTCCACATAGACCGGATTCGCCGCATCGAAGGCCTGCACCCGGATGGAATGGTCGCCGACCGTGAGCTGACAATGCCGCGGCGCCACCCCGCTGCCGGAGATCTGCAGATGGCATGCCGGACTGGCGCCCACCCGGTAAACCCCCGGTACCAGTTTCGCTTCGAAGGGCTCGTGCCCTTCACAATAAACGGTTATTTCAAACATGGCTCTGTTCTCTCGGATTCCGTTATCTGCCCTGTTTCATCATCTTTTCACGTTCCTCGGTGTAGCTCGGAATGTGTTTCTGCAGGAAATTCCAGTTCACGCTCTGCAGCTGATGGGTGATCGCCGATTCTTCATAATTGCGCAGACTCAAGTGCAGACGCCCTTTCTGCGTGGCGAAGATGATCATTTCCACTTCCTTCGGCGTCAGTTCCAGCGTGACCGTGCTGTAGCCCCGTGACCGTGCTTCCGGGGAACCGCTGCTGGCCAGCACTCCCATATCCGTTCCCGTCGCGATCACCCGCACCCGCTGCAGGATGGTCAGCGTGATCGTGTCCAGCGAGGAATCTCCTTTTGTGTCCGGAAAACGGAACGTCCCGATCAGGTCCACATAGTTGTTCGGCTGGATCAGCCCCGTGACCGAGCTGGTGGCATCCACCGGAATGGAGATCGCGCGGTAGCCCGGACGAATCAGTGCGGTAAGCCCGCTCCGGCCCGATGACAGCGATGTTTTCAGGTCGGTCCACTGCAGGATCGAGCCCGCCTGGATCAGCGACCGCACTTCCCGGCCGATCACCATGTTTTTCCGGTCGTATTCGATCTCACGCAAGGTGGAACTTTCCATGCTGTTGCGGAACCGCCGGACTTTGATTTCCTTGATGGCGTCCTCGGTGATCTTTTCATTTTCCGCCAGGTCGCGCACCACCTGGATCAGGTAGACGTCCTGCGCTTCCCCCCGGATCCGCGATTTTTCCTGATTGATCTGATGGAAAGTGAACATGAACGCGAGCACTCCGAAGAATACTGCTCCCAGCAGCAAAAGTTTCTGTTTCATTATCCGACCTCAAAGGTTTTGGTTTCGTTTTATAATTATACAATATACACGCACTCCCCGTTTTCGCAAACGATAATTCAGGGAAAGTCCGGAAAAAACGGATTTTTAGGCAAAATGGCAAAATGCGGAATCCGGGGGGGTCCGCGATCTGATACGGATCCGCCTTCACCGAGGCTCCGGCTAGACAAGGACGCGGAAGGAATGGCATGGCACGAGATCACCGGAAATGATGATCCGGTCATCTCGCGTCATGAGTCCGGCTTACGCGCCGCTTGCCGCCGCAATCCGGCTATGTCCTGCCCCGGTCAGGCCAGCATACCAAGTGTGACGCTGTAACTCGTGTCGAATTTGTTCACGTTCGTACAGGACACGCCCAGATAATATTCGCCTTCAGCCAGCGCTTTTTTGGAGGTCACCTCATCGCCCGACAAGGACGACAGCGTCACCGCTTTGCCGTTCGAATCCAGACACGTCAGATTGATTTCTTTGGCCGCCAGGGCATGGGCCGTGACATCGTCCAATGTCAGCTGGAGCTGACCGCTTTCGGCCAGTTGGAATTTGATGAAATCTGCCGCATCCCCGAATCCGACCCAGCCGTTGATCTCCTCGCCGGTGAGCCGGGCATCTTGCAATGCCGCAGCTTTCCAGGTGTTATTGGTGTTGTCACCGGCCGGGAAGAATCGGCTGTTTTCATTCAACGACGCCGTGTAATCGGCATTCCCGCCTTTCGACGCATTGGTCGACTGCATGGAGACATAATAATCTCCGGCATTCAGCAGCAAATCTTTCGTGTTCAAGGTCTGCCCGGCTTTCAGCGTAGTGCTCTGCAGCGATTTCAGCTTGCCGTTGGCCTGCATCTGCCAGACCGTGAATTTCGCCGCATCGGTGGAGCTGACCGTAAAGCTCAGTTTCGCACCGCTTTCCAGCGTGAATTTTCCGTAGTCATATTCATCGCCCAGGCCCACCCAGTCGGCATCCAGGGGGGCGGGTTCGGAAAGCACATCCAGATCGATCGCAGTTTCAACCGTGTCATCACCATTGTAGCCTTTGGTGAAGAACGCACTCTTGCCGTTCAGCGTAACTTCATAATCCGCATTGCCGCCCTTCGACGCATTGGTCGACTGCACGGAGTAATAGTATTCGCCGGCTGACAGCAGCAGTTCTTTCGTGTCGGCCTCAGCTCCTGCTTTGACCGAAATATTCTGCAGCGATTTCAGCTTGCCGCCCGTTTCCTGCCAG
>SUWI01000049.1 GCA_015061565.1 Lentisphaerota bacterium | reverse complement strand
AACTGGGGACGATCCGTCCGCATTCACCGGCGTCGGAAAACTGCTGCTCGGCAACGGCGGCGAATGCGGACGGATCGTCCCCAGTTCGTCCATGCACGGTTTCGTGGAAGGCACTTCCATGATTTACATGCCGAAGGCACACCTGCTCCATGTCCCCCTGGTCCTCGGCAATTACGGCACCGAAAATACTCTGCCGGGCGTGCTGAAAGCCGTCCGGGAAGCGTTGAGCCAGGGTTGTGTTTATTCTCCGCACAACCGGACCAACTGGGTGCTTAGCGGACCTGACAACTTCGTCTGCAAGCTTTATCCGGTGACGGTCACCGAGATCGGCCCCGGATTCGTTGCCGCCAGAGAACGTCTTATCGTCATGAAGACCGGCACTTATTCCTGGACCGGGGTCACGGACGGCGAAGTCGACCTTTTTGTTTATGACGCCAAAGGGAACCGGATCCGGAAAGGCGCCAGAGCCGTGGTCGCAGCAGGCAAAATCACGCTGGAAGTTCCCGAGCAGGGTCTGGTGATCGCTGAAAAGAGCAGCCAGCTCTGGCAGGGTGATCTTTCAAACTCGGATAAAGTGCAGTAAATTTTGAAACAATTAAAAATAAGGAAACCGGACATGAACAGTTTTTCATCTCTCAACACTCATCATTCATCACTGGGGCGTAAACACCGTTTTACGCTGATAGAGCTCCTCGTGGTCATAGCGATCATTGCGATCCTAGCGGGCATGCTGCTGCCGGCGCTCAACCGCGCCCGGGAAACGGCCAAGGCCATCAGCTGCACGAACAACCTCAAACAGGTCGGGTTGGCGCTGGTCACTTATGCCGACAGCAACGCCGGTTTTGCACCCGGTTTCTGTCAGGCGTCCAATGTGACGGGCGATGCCTACCGCTGGCTGCCGACCATCGCCCGTGAAATGGGCAGCGGCAAACCGCTGTGCTGTCCGGCGTCCCCGGCCAAAAACAAATATGGTGAGGGGTTGGCGGACTACAAGATCGACAAAGCAACCGATTCCACCAACTTGGGCAAGCTGACCAATGCGGCCAGCATCGGCGTCAACGCCATCAACTGCGCGGCTTCGCAAAATTACGCCTTCGAAACCTCCCAAAACAAACTGGCCACGATCAAATACATTTCCCGGCTGGCGTATGCCGCCGACATCACCGGCACGGCCGCCAGCTGCTACCCCGGCAACGGCTCTCCCAGCGCGGGCACTTTCGGACGCCGGATCTATCCGACTGGCGGCTCCTCGTTCTATGTCTGCCACTCCGGTTCCGTCAACGTCCTCTACGTGGGCGGCAATGTCGATTCCAAAAAACGGGCCGAACTGCAGAGCCTGATCGGGAACAGCAATACGGTGAACAGCACCGGCAATATCTTCTTCATGCGAAAGTAAGAAAGAGCGCCGTTTTCTCCTGCCACATTGATTTCCGCGGCATTCCGTACCAGTCCGTACACATCCGTAAAATAAGTTCGCGGGAACCTGCCGATCATTCCGGAGAATCTGCCTGTCACTCCGGCAATGATTTCAATTTCTCGAAATATGACAAAGGGATCGATCAGCTCGTCCCGGACTTCAGAAGACGGTATGGTTTTATGACCTGAAGTGCAGGCAGCGACTCCCGGGAAATGCTTTTGTCGAAACAGGGAACCCGCTTCAGGAGTTTTTCGGGGATCTCAAAAGAAACGGGTTCATGATTTCTCCGAAGTCTTTCGGGAACCGCGGGAGAATTCCGATATGGCAGAATGAGAAAACGGACCATGCCGTTCCTGCGCTCAATGTGATATTCCGCATCCCATCCTTTCATGTCATCTTCAAGCTCATAGGTCGTATAAGCACCTTCCCGGAGCAGAAGGGCAAAATGTCCTTGAAAGAAGAGATCATACGTTGGAAACACCCCGAGCCTATCCGGAAAAATTTTCAAGTGTTCCACTGGTTTCTCAACGGGAAGATCGCAGAGGATAAGCGCCGGAAAGATTCCGTCTCCACGGTCCTTATGAGCCCGGCTTCTGAAAAAAAGGGGAAGTTTGTATTCCTTACGGCCGATCCGGACGGGAATCCGGTACTGTTCATCGGGCAGAAAGAACCCGACCAGTTCTATATAAACCTCCGGCAGAAATACGTAGAGCGCAACGAAGACCGGCGGCAGGGATAGTGCAAAAGCGATATAAAGCAAGATCCTATTTCGTTTTTTTCGGAACCTTTTCCGAAGTCCCGACATAACGAAAGAATCTTGATTCCCGCTTTGCATTTTTTCTGAAACCCCAGTCATTTTCCACAATACTATCCTTTGATACGGAGATCGTTTTCCCCGGCTGAATCCCATTGATGGCAAATTAGCAAAGTAAATATTCATAAGGGAGACAAATGAAATCAGGAAACTGATTCCGACTTGATTACAGTTTTTCCTTTGCCAGCAGCGATTCAATAAAAATCCGGCATCAGATCATTTTCTCCTGCTGCACTCCAAATATCACGCAGGGATTTTCCATGATTGCCGATTTTTGCGTCAAGGATTGCCTCAATGTCATCAGGCAAATCGATCCGATGTTTTTGACCTTTTCTGTCAACATAACATATATTGGCCCCTGAGACAACCTGATATGTGATCCCTTCATACTGAAATTCAACACAGTTGAATCCCTCTGGAGATTTTACATAATCGTAAAAACGGTCAAGAAATGTTCTCATTTTGTTCCTTTCATTTGAATTTGATTTTATTTAGTTCGCCAATTGTTGGAGGTCTTCCCACTTGTCTTTTCCCATTGACCCAATCATGAACGTGTGGATCACCTTGTCCATGGTCATGTCCTGTATCTATATCTTTTTTGGGAAATCCTTTACTGTCATATTTGCGGTATTGCTCAACAGCACCACTCCTGCTTTTTCTATAAAAGCTTCCATTCTTAGGTCCATAAAAAGGTAACCCCTTTCCAGTTTTTTTGTCTTGAATAACCCGAACACCTCTAATTTTCCCAACCGTGGAATATCCATTAGGAGCTCGATTACCACCGCTGCTGCGACTGCCACGTCCTCCCACCTTAAATCTCCTTATAATATACACTATTAGAGTTTTTTTTCCAGAAAAAAGTATCTGGATCCTGCTGAATTATTGATATTGAACCAAAATTGTATGCTGGCAGTTTACCATAAAACACAATACAGGCTGGCTGCAATTCTTGTATCATCGCGGATAGACCTTTTAAAAAAAGATGATGAACCTTTTTGTCTTTCCAAATTCCGACCGAAGAAACAGAAACGACATCATGCTTAGGAATTCCATCAAAAGCAAAATCAAAAGACCTTGAATCAGCCCACGATATTGTTGGAATAACTTTGATACCATTCTGTTCGAACACTATTCCCATAAGTCGGGACCGATATACATTCCATATCTGGATAGCCAATGGCATATCGGTGTACAGTGAAAAATCTGGTGTCAATACACCATTAAATTTCTTCAATCGATTTATATACCGTTCAGGATTTCTCCAGAGGCATTCAAATTCACCATCATTAAGATAGAAATGAACAAATGCATTAAATTTATTATGCTTCATTGCATCCTTAAAATTAATAAGTGTTTTAGGCAAACAACATATTCTTTTTAGTTTTGGAATTTGAAACCTTCCAACAAATTTCGATAAATCAACATAAGACAGTTTATAAATTTTGTCTAATTCATATTCTTTACGAGATTGCATGTGAGTGCCTTTGATTAAATTACGTGCATAATGTATGACAAGCAGTAAACGTGCTTGTCGTGAAAGAACGCTATTGGTATACAATAAATAGTTTGCTATGTGTGACGCATAAAATATTCCTCCATAATTTGAATTCACCACTGCTTGCGGCGAGTCCCATAGTATTTTGGGCACCTGACATGTAAGCAAGCGGTGTAATGATGAATGAAGATCCCGTTGTTACCGACAGAATCAGTCTGATCAAAAAGGGAAAATTACCCGTCATCATTGTGTTTATTTGTATTTGCGGACCTGCTGCATAAAATTTTCTGATTGAAAAAATTCCAAAGAGGGAGGAAGGGGTTGAAAAAAATTAGAAAAACCCCTCTATAATATAGGCCCGTTGGATAGTAAAGTCGTAAAAAATTACGCTTTTGAGCTCGAAAAAAATTTTTTAAGGCTGGTTTCATGGTCTGCCGCTGATCAGGGAAGCAATGTTTCCCGGGAATAAAACCGCCGTCTTTTTCCGGATCGTTCCGGTGTCGGACATTAGATGTCTTCTGTTTGCGGTTATAATACCGGAAAAAGGAGGACCGTGTCCATGACCAGAATTCCCGATTGTGTCAAAATGCCGGGACGGATTTCCGTCTTCACCGAAAAACAGCAGAACGTCATCAACTGGATCGAAAATAAGTGTCAAGCCAAGGTGATCGTCGTCCGCGATGAGCCGGATCTGCCGGGTCTGAGCGCCAGTTATTCCGCTTTTCTCTCCCGTCCGGAAGAATTTACCGGCGAACCGGAAATACGGAGCAAATATCAGCGGTTTTTCCGCATTCGCATCCCTTGGGCGGAGGTGAACGGCGAATTGAGTTATCTGCGCGATGATCCGGAAGAGCAGATGATGTCCGAGGCGGAGCGCAAGCGTTATCCGGAAATCATCCGGCAGGAGATCCCATTCGAAACGACTTTTTCCAAGTGGGATTCCTGCAATATCCTGACCTCCTGCCGTTACGGCTGGAGCATCGATCTGCTCCTGGAGGAAATGCGGGAGTTCACCGCATTGCTCGAGCTGGGCTGGCATCTCGGCCGGGAAGCCGATTTCGACGATCCGTTCATTCCGGATATTGAGCCCCGAAGCGAAGAAGACCTCATCTGGGAGGAAATTCTGGAGGAACGCCGAGCAGCCGAAGAGGAGTGCAGCTGTTTCGCCTGAGATGAATGGTCATTTCCCGATGCAGAAACGGGAAAAGATCTCGTCGAGGATATCGGGGGAGACGGTTTCGCCGGTGATTTTCCCCAGCGCATTGATGATTTCACGCACGGTGAACGCGGCGAGCTCCCAGGATTCCGACCGGACTTCCGCCATGCCGCGTTCGAGGTCTTCCCTGGCGCTTTTCAGCAGACCGGCATGGCGCGCGGAGACTTCGCATTCATTCGAGTCCAGGTCCGGACTGCGGTGCCAGACCAGTTCGGCGAAACGGTCCAGCAGGGTGTCCAGACCGCTGCCCGTGGCGGCGGAGATGCGCAGCGTGACCAGGTCGTCCGGCAGCTCCGGCAAAGTCTCCGGCGAATCCGGCAGATCGGTCTTGTTCCACAAAGCGATGAGCGTGTGACCCTCGGGCCGGTGTGACAGAAAATAATCCGCGGATTCTTTTGCCGCTTCGCCCGAAGATGCATCCAGCACCCAGAAAATGCAGGACGCGCCCTTCAGTGAATCCAGGCTGCGCCGGATGCCCAGTTTTTCAACCGGGTCGGAGACGGCGTCATGCAGTCCGGCGGTATCGGTGAGTCGGACGGGGATATTGTGGAACGAGGCGAATTCTTCGAGCGTGTCGCGCGTGGTGCCGGGGATCTCGGTAACGATCGCGCGGTCGAATCCCAGCAGGGCGTTGAGCAGGCTCGATTTGCCGGCGTTGGGACGGCCCGCGATCACCACGTTCACGCCGTCGCGGAGGATCGCGCCGTTGGCCGCGGAACGGATCAGCCGGTCCAGCTGTTCCGCGACGGCCTGCATTTCCGCCAGACATTGTTCCGGCGGCAGCCAGTCCAGATTTTCTTCGGAGAAATCCAGCCTCGATTCGAATTCGGCGAGCAGATGAGTCAGTTTTCCGCGGATCAGGCGGATGGTTTCGCCGAGGCGTCCGGAAAGCTGTTTTTCCGCGAGACGGGCGGCGCTTTCCGTCTTGGCGGCGATCAGGTCGGCCACGGCTTCGGCCTGGGTGAGGTCCAGCTTGCCGTTGAGGAAAGCGCGTTTGGTGAATTCACCCGGCTCCGCGGTCCGTGCTCCGGCTTTGAGGATCTCCTGCAGCAGGCGTCCGGGCGCGAAGGACCCGCCGTGACAATGCAGTTCCACGGTGTCTTCGCCGGTATAGCTGGCGGGACCCGGCATGAAAACGGCCAGGCACGGTTCGCCGGAAGCAGGATCATCGCCGCGGCAGACTTTGCCGAGCAGCATCCGGCGGGCGTTCGCCGGACCGAGGGAATTCCGGCCCTGCCAGACGCGCTGCCCGATCCCGAGCGCATCCGGTCCGGAAATACGCAGGATATTCAATGCGCCGCCCGGCGCGGTGCAAAGGGCGGCAATCGTATCGCGATCAGAATTTTTCTTCATATTTTTCCGTATCTGAAATCAGAAAAGCTTGACATTTTGCATTTTTAAGGTATATATTACATGATAAAATCAAAATTGCAAATGAAAATATGGAGGAAAGAGAATTATGGCAATCGAAAAAGTCCATTTCAATAAACTGCCGGCCGGGCTGAAAAACATCTATTCGAAGGCCGAAGACCTGATCAGGAAAAACAACAACTATGCCTATGGGATCACCCTGCTGAACGATCTGGTGAAAGCGGTGCCCGGTTTTGTGGAAGCGCGCGAACTGCTCCGTGATGCCGAAGCCAAAAATGCCGAAAATGTGGTCGGTTTTGCCAAGCTTTCCGGCATGATCAAAGCTTCGATCGCGGTTTTTCAGGGTAAAATGGCACTGAAGAAAAAACCGATGGATGCGCTGAGTTTTGCCGAAGACGCGCTTGCCGCCTGTTATTGCGAAAAAAGTTTGTATTTCCTCTATGAAGTCGGCAAAGCGATCGAGGAGATGGACATGGCGATCGATGCGCTGGAACGGGTTTATGAACTCAATGAGAACAACGAATCGATCATCAACGAACTGATCGATCTGCTGGATGGGGTCCCGGGACATGCCACACGGATCCTGCAGCTGCGTCAGAAACTGGTTACGCTGCATCCGCGCGATCTGAAAGCCCAGACCGCATTGCGTGCCGCCGCCGCTGCCGCCACTCTCGAACAGAACGAGATCAACGCCCAGAAGAAGGAAGAACAGGATAAGGTGTCGACCCGCGACAACGGCACGAACGCTCCGGATCTGTCCGACCTGGAACGCGGCGACCGTATTATCCGTTCCGAGGACGATATCAAGGAAATGATCCGGCGTTATGAACAGGTGATCGAATCCGGCAACGGCACGGTGGATATCATGCGCAAACTGGCTGAATATTACCAGAAAGTCAATATGCACGAAAAGGCCATCGAGGCGTATCAGAGACTCTCTGAAAAACAGGGCGGCGTGGCGGATATCACCGTGGACAAAGCCATTGAAAAATCGACGGTCGCCCTGACGAACCAGCAGATCCAGGAAATGATCGATTCCGGTGCTTCTGAGACGGAGATCGCCGAAGCGCGCAAATCCCTCCTGCAGTATCAGGTGGACTGCGCGAAAAAACGGATCGCCGATTTCCCGAACGATATGGTCCTGCGTTACGAGCTGGCCATTCTGTATTTCGATGCCGGGATGTTTACCGAAGCTTTGCCCGAATTCGAAACAGCCTCGAAATATCCGCAGCGCAAAGAGATCTCCCTTACCTACATGGGCCGCTGCTATACGGCTCTTCAGCAGTATGACAAGTGCGAGGAAGTCTTCAAGACCATGCTGGAAGGCATGAACTTCATGGACACGCAGAAAATGCGCGCCCTGTATTACCTGGGCTGCAACTATGAGCAGATGCCGAATCCGGAGGCCGCACAGGATTGCTTCAAACAGATTTACGAGGCGAATCCGAGATATATGGATGTCGCCGAAAAATTGAAGCAGTTCGCTCCGGCGGAAGCTCCCGCCGAATAAGGGAGTCTGCCATGGAGCAAGCGGACAGTCTGCTGGAGAAAGCGCGGCAAGCGCAGCTCCAGGTCGGCCGGGTGATCCGGGGAAAACCGGATGCGGTCCGTCTGCTTTTCACTGCTCTGTTTGCCGAGGGCCATGTGCTGATGGAAGATGTGCCGGGAGTCGGCAAGACCACCCTGGCCAAAGCCCTCGCGTTTACGGTCGGAATGGAATTCAGCCGGGTGCAGTTCACGCCCGATCTGCTGCCGGCCGATATCCTCGGCGCGTCGGTCTATTCCCCCAAAGACGGCACTTTCACGCTGCGTAAGGGTCCCATTTTCACCCATCTGCTGCTCGCCGATGAGATCAACCGTGCTTCGCCCCGGACCCAGTCAGCCCTGCTCGAAGCGATGAACGAACATCAGGTCTCGATCGACGGCAAAATCGAAAAACTGGCCGAGCCGTTCCTGGTGATCGCCACGGAAAATCCGGTGGAATATTACGGCACCTATCCGCTGCCAGAAGCGCAGCTGGACCGGTTCGCCGTGCAGCTGACTCTGGGGTATCCGGATGCCGAATCCGAGCTTGCTCTGCTGGCGGACCGCAGAAAGACCGATCCGCTGGACGGACTTCAGCCGGTGCTGAGCCTGCAGGAACTGCTGCAGATCGCGGAACAGGTGCGCTCGGTCGAGCTGGAAGATTCGGTGGCGTCCTACATGCAGACGATCATCCGGACGACGCGCGAGATGCCGGAATTCCGGCTGGGCGGCAGTCCCCGCGCGCTGCTGACCCTTTCCCGCTGCTCCCAGGCCGCGGCGTGGCTGGACGGACGGAATTTCGTGACGCCGGAGGATGTCCGGAAGCTGGTCCGGCCGGTCCTGGCCCACCGGATGATCCTGACCCTGGAAAGCAAACATGCCGGCGTGATTCCCGGTGAACTGCTGGACGGGATCCTGAAAAAAATCAAAGTGCCGGTATGAAGCCGCAGTCCTTCTTCCATAGAAGATTCAACCTGGTGTCATTGCTGAAGACGGACCGCTGGCGTGCGGTCCGGCGGACCCGGAACGTAAACAAATATATTTCCCCGACCCTCGCCGGGATCGCGTGGCTGGATGCCATTGCCAATCTGGTATTCACTCCGCAGGGACGGATCCTGCTGATTGCCTTTCTGCCGCTGGCGTTTTTCGCCCTGCTCCTGACGCGGAGCCCGGCTTTTCTGCTGTTCCTGCTGGTCGCGCTGATGTTCCTGCTGGACTGGGCGGGCAAGCTGTTCTTTCCGCGCCGGCTGCGGATCGAGCGGCAGCCGCCCGCCCGGGTCGTCTGCGGCGTGCCGTTCGTGATCCGGACCGAGATCCGCAACGAGTCTTTCCTGCCCGCCTATGATTTCCTGCTCAACGAAAATCTCGAAGGCACGCTGGTTCGGCAGGAGGAAGGGCAGACGCTGTATTGTCTGGGGCCGCATTCGGAGATGGCGGTGCGGCAGCGTTATCTGCTGAAACGCCGGGGCATTTACGCCCTGCCGCCGGCGATCGCCGAAGGGGTGTTCCCTTTCCGACTGATCAAAGCTTCACGGCGAGGCAAGATCCGGCAGGAGATCATCTGCCATCCGGCCTGGACCGAATTTCAGGAACTGCATCTGCCGGGCGGGATCCGGCTGGCCGGGGCGCAGGACATGAGCGTATCGAACCGGACCGGCGTCAGTCAGCATTTCGCCGGCTGCCGGGAATATCGGAACGGCGACGATCCGAGGCTGATCAACTGGCCCGCGAGCGCACGGCGGAACCGGCTCGTGGTCAAGGAATTTCAGGAGGAACAGCAGTCCAGCGCCGCGGTGATCCTGGACAACTGCTGTCCCGCCGCGGTCTGGCAAGCGAAAGAAGTGCTGAAACGGCTGTTCACGCTGAAATCGCTGACGGCGGACAATGAGGAACCGTTCGAGGCAGCCGTATCGCTGACCGCCTCCATCGCCCGTTCGCTTTCGATCCGGAATTTCGTGATCGATGTCTTCGCTTTCGGGTCGGAGATCCACCATTTCCGCACCGGCCGCAATACCATGAGTTTCGAGGCTTTTCTGGACCTGCTGGCGTCGCTGGACAGTTCGCATTCGGAAAAACGGTTTGACGGTTTCCCCGCTTCGGAACTGGACCGCGCGGCCGATGCCGGAGCAGTGTTCCTGATCCTGCTGCGGATCGATCCCGAGGCGGAAAAATTATATGGATCGCTGCTGAAACGCGGAGCGAATCTGCGGGTGTTCACGTTCGATCAGCGCGCGGATCTGCCGGGCTGGGCGGAACGTCTGAGCTGCAATGAGATCCTGCTCGGCTCCAGGAGGGAATTATGAGTTCCGACCCCGGAAAAATTGCTCCGTTCCAATGGCGGATCCTGGCATTGAACGCTGCGCTGGTGATGCCGCCGGCCTTCCTCTATACGCTGAAGACCGATTCTCCGGTCTATTTCCTGATCACGGCGGCGATCCTGCTGTTCGCCTTCTTCCGCCGGGATTATCTGCCGCTGCGGGACCGGCCCATCATTTACAGCGTGACTGCGGCGCTGATCCTGACGATTTTTCCCGATATGCTGATCGTGATCGACGATTCCCGCTACGGGATATTCGATCTGCTGATCCGTTCGAACCTGATGATCCCGCTGATGACTTATCTGGCGGCCTTGAGCTGTGCGTTCTTTCCCTATTACCCGCGGCGCGGACTGACCGCAGCCGGGGTGATCACCGCCCTGGTCCTGTGCGGCGACCGGTTCAACTATGCCCGGCTGAACAATGACCTGCTGTCCTTCCTGGATCCTCTGCTGCGGAATTATCCGACGGTGTTTGCGGTCGCGGCAGGGTGGACCGCGGTGATGATCCCGCTGTATTTCCTGTATCCCGGCCGGCTGGAACGCGCGGGACGGAAATTCTCCCTGCGGACGCTGTTCCTGGTGTTTTTCCTGATCCTGCTGCCGCTGAGCGCGGCTGCAGTGGAAAAATTTTATTACAGCAACGACAGCCTGATGCGGGCCGTGGAATATTATATCCTGCGGACCAGCATGCGGCGTTTCGGAGGCGGGCGGCGGGGCGATTACCGGATGTCCGCCGGGACCGACCTCAACCGCGGTCTGCCGCCGGCAGAACAGCAGAAGACGGTGCTGATGCGGATCAAGGCGGCGCGGCCGCCGGGATATCTGCGTTCCGGCTCGTATGATTTTTACCGGTCGGGCCGCTGGATGGTCCGCCGCGATTCGCCCAAGCCGGCCGCGCTGAATGCGGAACGCCGGACGGGTCTGGTTTCCTATTCCACCTTCCTGCTGCCGGAGAAAGATCCCGTTGAAAAGGATTATCTGACGCTCGAACTGTTCTTTGCCGGACTGCGTACGGGCGGGCGGATCCCCGCGCCGGGCGGCACTCTGGAACTGGATGCCGTGGCGGATTCGGGCGAGGTGACCGAAAACGGTCTGTTCACGCTGAAACAATGGCGGCCGGACGGCGGCTGCACGCTGCGGATCGCCGGAGACGGCCTGAATACTGCCTGGCAGTCGCCCGCGGCTCCGGAAAAGGCTCTGCCGTACCTGATCGTCACCCGGGATCTGCAGAACGAATTGAAGCAGATCCTGCGGCAGACCGGATCCGCTGCCGGCGGCGATTCGGCGGTTGTTCGGAATCTGCGGCGGTATTTTGCTGACTATTCCTATACGCTCGACAATGTCAATTCCGACCGGGAAACCGATCCGCTGCTCTGGTTCCTGAAGAAGAGCCGCAGGGGACATTGCGAATTTTTCGCCAGCGCCGCAGTGCTGCTGCTCCGGAGCGCGGGGATTCCCGCCCGCTACGTGACCGGTTTCATCGCCGAAGAGAAAAGCGCCGTGGGCGATTATTACCTGGTGCGGAGCTGCCATGCCCATGCCTGGTGCGAGGCGTATCTGCGCGACCGGAAACAATGGGTCCTGGTCGATCTCACGCCGGAAGGGGTGTTGGAATCGTTCCGGAAAGAAACCGAAGGCGAAACGTTCGGGGCCTGGCTGGATTCCCTGAAACAGTTGTTCGCCCAGCTGTTCGCGGACATCCGGCGCGGACATTTTGCGCAGGGCGTCATGAACATTCTGACCGGCATCTGGAATCTGCTGTGGAAACTGCTGCGGACGATCCCGGGGATCATTGCCGTGATCGCGGTCCTTCTGCTGCTGGTCCGGCGGTATTATCCGGCCTGGAAACAGAGGAGACGGCAGCAGAGGCAGAATTTGTCGGCTGTCCGGGCGGAGCTGGCAGGCGTATTCGCCCGGTTCGAGCGGCGTTACGGCGCGCTGACCGGAGACCGCCGTCCGGAGTCCGCCGCTCTGATGGAATTCTATCAGGAGCCGTCCGCGGCGGAATTATGCCGGACTTATGAGGCGCTGCGGTACAGAAAAACCGAGCCGACGGAAACGGAAATCAAAGATTTCGCCGACCGTGCGGCCCGGACTCTGGAACTCAGGCAAAAATCAGCCAGCCGGTCCCCGCGGGATTGAAATCGCCGTGCTGCAGGCGCGAAGGCCAGAGCTGCGGATCGACCCAGTGGAAATGATCCCTGCTGAAGATATTCATGCGCATCGGGAATCCGTCGCGCCGGAATCCTTCGAACAGATCCAGCGGAACGGTCAGATGGAGATCATTGCCCTGCCAGTCATAAACGAGGTTCGGCAGTTCCCGGAAGACGCCGGAATAGACGTTTTCTTCCCCGTTGCGGAAATCGATCCGGAACGGAGTCCAGAGACGGCATGGCTCGATCACCAGCGAGAAGATGCTCTTGCGCACGCCGTTGATGGAGAGATACAGGTTCCGGTCATCGTATGAAGCGCTCCAGGAAGTGTTTTCGCCCATGTCGTGCCGTTCTTCCGGTACGGAACCGCGGCGGAAACATCTGGCAGCGGTTCCTTCCGGCCGGCTGCCGGTGTAACGGCCGATCCATTCTGCATTGAGGTCGAACCGGGGGAAATCTTCGTCCAGCAATTCATGAAGCAGCTGAATGCGGGCGCGGAGTTTTTCGGGGAAGAACAGATACCCTTCCGCCTCGGAATGATAGCCGAGCCGGCAGTCGGTCAGGTAGAGGTCCAGCATCGCCTGGGAATTGACGATCTCTTCCTCGACGATCGCTTTCATTTCCGCCAGATGGTCCTTGCGGCTGTAGATCATGTCCTCGCGCAGGAAATAGAAACGGAGGAGATTTTTCGTGCTCTTCATCTGGAGTCCGACCGCCTTGGCGAGATTGATATCGGCCAGCCGGGGCGGATTGTCCGAATATTCGCTCCGCAGGGATTCGAGCAGTTCAACACCCTTCTGCCAGGTATCGCTCATGGCCGTGCAGAGTTCCAGCGCTTCGGGCAGGGTATGATGATAGCCGAGACATTCGCCGATGCGGTCGCCGCTGACTTCCGGGAAATTCTTCAGGATCCAGCTGGGCGAGATCGGTTCATCGACGGGGAAGAGATGCAGCGGCCAGGCGATGCAGTGATGCAGCGGGCCGTACCATTCGAACGAAAGGTTGGCGGGGAACTGGCGGTAGGCCTGGGAGAAATAATTCCAGGCGGCTGCCGCTTTCGGGGCGTTTTTCCCCCAGTCGGGCCGGGCCAGCGCGGTCAGGAAATCCTGTGCATCCGAGGCAAACGGTTCGAAGGAAAGTTCGCCTGCGGCCTTGTTCATCAGTCCCGGATAATTGCCGAAATACCAGCACTGCATGGCGGCGGAAACGCCGTGTTCATGCATGAATTTATATTTGTCATACAGGTTTTCCGGAACGGGAATGAAGGGAACGGCCGCGTTTTCATGGGAGCAGCCGACCTGGATCTTGGCGCCCGTGCGGGGCGCTTTGGCGGTGGTTTCGGCGAAGAGTTTCGAAGGACCCACGTAAGCGAGGGAATAATCGAAAACGATCCGCTTTTTATTCAGCTGCCAGGCGGCGCCGCCGGATTCGAAGTTGAACATCAGCGTGGCGCAGTCGGGCCATTTTTCGGCGATATGCAGCAGACGTTTCATGAATTCGGAATCGTCGCGCTGACCCGGCGCATAGAACCAGGCGATGTATTCAGCTGCGGGATTGTATTTGTGCATGATCCCGGAATAGAGCTCCGCCAGTTCGGCGTAAATGTCGGCAAAATCCCGTTTGGAGCAGACCGGACATCTGCCTTCCTCTTTGTTCGGATGGCTGGCCTGATACGCCACGCAGGACCCGTTGTCCTCGCCGAGCATGATATTGATGACGCCGCCGAGGTTGGGGACCGCCTTGAAAATCTGTTCCATCGATTCTGCCAGGTATCTCTTTCCTGCCTCGGTGGAAACGCAGAACAGTCCGAATTTATCGACTTTGGCGCCGATGATCTCCGGATGGTCCTTGGCATCTTCGAACGGGACCGAAAAATGGGTGTTGCCGAAGAGCTTGGGCTCGCTCAGGAACACATAGATCCGGATGCCGTAACGGGCGCAGCGTTCCACGGTGAGACGCAGCTTGGCAAAACGTTTTTCCGCATCTTTCCCGCGTCCGGGAAACACCGAGGACGGCAGGTCGCGGAAATACATGGTCAGCCACAGTCCGTTCACGCCTTCGTGCGCGAGCTTGTTCAGATATTCTTCCGGATAATAATCCACATCGTTGGTCAGTTCGTCGATGAAGAACGGGGCGCGGTTGGTCGGACCGAAGAAACAGCGGGAGACCCGGTGCCGGATGAAGGGTTTCCGTTTCCACTGTCCCGGCGTGACCGAGGCGCCTTCCGCCTCGCAGATGCGGTCTTCGAGGAAATAGACGGCACGGCGAAGCCCGTCCGGGTCGGCCGCGGCAACCGTGACGCCTTCGGGCGAGGCGGTCACCTGGTATTCTTCGAGACCGAGGCTGACATCCTGCCGGAAGATCAGCGGGAAAGTTCCCGCTTGTTCCGAAATGTTTTTCGCTTTGAGCACGCGGCGCAGGGACATGAACGCGGTTTCGGGGAAATCATCCGAAGCCGGATATTCGATAACGATCTCAGCGCCGTTTTTCATGCATCCGGCGCAGGCTCCGGCATCACACCCCTGACCGGGGCGGAAATGATATTCCAGAGGACTTTTGATATCCTCGATGAACCCGAAGGATTCGCGCGGCGGCTGCGGGATCTGTGAAAAGGCTTTGATGTGTTCGGGATTCATGATTGTTTATTCCTGTTCAGACGATGCTGATAATAAAGACAGAGGACTAAATCCGAAGCGACCAGCAGGGTGTTCAGCAAATAGAGCCAGAAGATGAAATCCCAGCTGTAGAGGATTTTGTGAATGCATCCGGCAATATAACCTATGATGATCAGAGTCATGAAAAGATAACTCTTTCCAGTGGGATTTTTTACCCGGACGGTTTTGACGATGGCAAACGGCCAGCTGAATCCGAAACAGATGAGCATGATGGCTTCAAAAATACTGTTCATAATAATATCCTTTTATGCTTATTTCTTTACCGGTGCGG
Source organism: Lentisphaerota bacterium (assembly GCA_015061565.1). Taxonomy (GTDB): domain Bacteria; phylum Verrucomicrobiota; class Lentisphaeria; order Victivallales; family UBA1829; genus SIG94. The sequence goes on along the minus strand of SUWI01000049.1, from coordinate 11,635 downwards.
CGAGCTGGTTTTTCAGCCAGGCGAAATAGGTGTCGCCGATCTGATTGTATCCGGTCGGGGCAGGGTGGACGCCGTTGCTCTGACGGGAAACGACCGTCTTGTTCTGGCTGTTGACGGGTTCTTTCTTGAACGGGAAATTGTTTTCGGTGTCAAGCCCCACGTTGGAGGGGATCATGACCAGTTTCGGATCGTTGTATTTGGCAAAATGTTTCGCCATGGCCTGATTGAGGCGGAAATGGTTGCGGTAATAACCCCAGGCGGTCTGTCCGCATTTGTAGTTGCTTCCGAAAGCGTCCTGATTGGCGCCCGGCGTGACATAACCGATGCCGATCAGGGCATTCGGAGCTTCCTTGCGGAAGGCGGCGATCAGTTTGTCCGCATTGGCCAGAATGGTCTGGATCCGTTTCGGCAGGCCGGCTTCATCCGCGCTGAAAACGTCGTTGACTCCCAGCTGGAAAGTGATGACGTCGGGCGTCTTGCCGTTGTTGTATTTTTTGAGATATTGAGCGAGGTCGAAAACCACTTTGCCGTCCTTTTTCGTCAGGAATTTGCTCTTGGCATAGAATTTCTTGACCGGAGTGGGATCCTTGATAGCGGATTCATCCTGGAAGCGGGTCATGAAAGAATTCCAGGTCCAGCCGCCGTAACCTTCATGGGCGACGCCGCCGGGCTCGGGCTGACGGCCGCTGCCGCGGTGCGAACCGATCATGGTCAGCTTCGGATTGCCGTCCTGCTTGCAGAGGGTATGCAGACGGGTCGGATAGACCGTGGCGTTGGTGAGGCTGTCGCCCACGACCAGGATGGAAACGTCTTTCCCCTTGCCGGCATCGGCGGACGCCACGTGGACCGTGGTCTGGCCTTCGGCGGCCAGTCCGTTCTTATCATAAATTTTGATGCTCAGCGGATAGGTCTTGCCGGCATCCGCGGCTGCGGGCGTGAATCTCCAGCGTTTGAGGTCGTTGCGGCCGACTTTGCAGTTCACGTCGAAAACATAATTGCCCGGATTGACCGCCAGGAAGATGTTGCGGAAATAAATATTGCATTCGATGCCGGGCACGGCATAGAGTTTTTCCGGCAGGAAGAACTGTTTCTGCATCGGCAGGGCGGCCGGCTGTGCGGCCTGGGCGGCTGCCTGCGGCTTGGACTGAACGGTGTTTCCTGCGCATCCGGCCACGCCGGCCAGCATCAGAATGGCGGTTGCGGACAATAAAAACTTCATTTTCGATCCTCCTGTAGAGTTATGATTATCGAATTCAAATCAGCCTGAATAATATAGCACTTGATTCAGGGTTTTCAACATCCGGGAGGAGAATTTGTCGGAAAACCGCTGATTTCGTATATTGCGTCAGAGGAGTTGGGTATGAAAAAATTTCTCTTCGCGAACTGAAACGGAGGATACAGAGAATACGGAGAATACGGAGAATACGGAGTTTCGCGGGCGTCCATGTCGAACCCCGAAAAACCAGGATTTTCATTCTGCTTTTCTATTCAGGTGCGCTCCTGTCTTACGCGTCCTCCGTATTCTCCGTATTCTCCGTAAAAAAAGTTCGCGGATTCCGGACAGACCATCTCCCTAACTCCTCTGATGCGATACGATTTCGTATATTGCGTCACTGATATTGGGGGGATTTTTCTGTTCGCGAGCAAAAACAGAATACTGAGGACACGTAATTCATAAGCGAAAACGGAATAGACTAACTGAATGTAAATTTGTGATTTCCATCCCTGAAGATGGATTCCCGCAACACTTTGCAATAAAAGGACGGGGATACAGCCTTTCTGAAATTGCTCGCCGAGTTGAAACCGTTCCTTTCCGGAAGAAAAATCAGCTTCATCTTGTTGCCTTCGGTGAAAGCTGAAAAGTCTGGGCATTTTAACAGGCTGGATTACAATCGCGTGGCGGCAATCTTCGCCGGCCGTTTCTCTCACATCTGCCGGTAAAGACGGAGTCAGAGGAAAATCGGTGTGCCGACACCGGTTTTGCCGTTGGTCCACTCAAGTCCTTCGATCAGCGGCGAGCTGGAATATGGGAAAGCCCGCATGTAACTGCCCGAAACCGGGACGGCATGCCCGTCCACGTACAGCGTATTGGCCGTGCCTCCGCCGATCCGGCTGACATTGCTGCGGCTTCTGGGATTGTGCCGGTAGGAAAATTCCTCCGAAGATTTTGTATAGAACTTGCCCGTCTGGGAACTGTCCATTGCCAACAGGGTTTTGCCCGGAGTTTTCAGCCGGGTCAGCTTCGTCCAGTAATTGTCATTGTATTCGGCTGTCGAATACGGCCGCCCGGTTAGATAGGCATTGACAAAATAATGGGTATATCCGAACTGTTTGACTCCGTTCGTATAACTCCAGCCGAAAGGGATCGGTTCGCTGGGACAGGCGAAGGTGCTGCCGTGCGTCCCCGCCGGGTTCATCGTGGTGAATTTCGCTCCATAAGGCACCAGCAGCTGATACCAGCAGCTGCCTTGCCGGTCCAGCTGGGCGGGAACGATCCAGTCGCCATATTCGGCGGAATATCCGGCACTGCATAACCCCATTTGCTTCAGGTTGTTGATGCACGAAATTGATCGGGCGGTTTCTCTGGCCCGGTTCAGTGCGGGCAGGAGCATTCCCGCCAGAATGGCGATAATGGCAATCACGATCAGGAGTTCTATCAATGTAAAAATTCCGAGGATCATTTCCGTTACGCTGTGTTTCTGTGACTTTGATTTCATGTTCGCATTCTCCTTTTCTGGTTTGTCGTATCCTTATGACTCATTGATTGCTTTTCGTGAATTCGAGGTTGCTGAAATTGAATGCCCCGACCGGAACCAATACCAGACGGTGCCGTCCCTTCGGCAGACGCACGGTTCTGATCTCCGCTTTTTCACTGCATTTCCAATGCGGTTCTTTATGCGGTTTCAAGGTGAAGATTCCAGCCGGTTCCGGGATGCCGTCGATGAAAAGATACAGCCGGTGATTCCGGCCGCGGACAGGTGTACCGTAATTCAGAACTGCACGGTAGTCCCCGGCAGATTCGATGTCCACAGTGTATTTAAGCCATTCCCCGGCTACGACCCTGCCGATGACATTGCCCGCCGCATCTACATCCTCACCGGGGCGGAAAGTTTTTTTCCCGGGCTTGTTGAAGAAATTTCCCTTGCTGTCGCTGTAAGCCGCGCCGTTCCCGCCTTCATCATAAAATGCTGGGTTGACGATGCCGGGCAATTTGGCGGCCTTTCCCTGATACGGACTGGTCGGGCGGTCCGGGACGATCAGCACAAATTGCGGTTCCGTGCAGGAGCCCATTCCTGCGGCATCCCGCGCAAATACAGCAAACCCGTGCAGTCCATCCAGTCCGGGAACGATCCCGCTGCGGCCTGGGTTGACATACGGCGTATTGGCATAATACAACGGATCAATGGAGATTTCGAACTGACAGTCCGGGTTTGTCGAGCTTGCAATCATGGCGCCGTTGTCCATCAGATACATTTCCCGGACCGGTGATTCCGTTTTCAGGGAAGGTTCGGCCTCTGCTTCGAAAACGAATTTCGTGCCGGGCCGGAGCAGGCGAAGATCGGTCTTGACGGTCTTTTTCCAGCGGACCGCAGGGAGCCGATCCGCGGGATATTCATAGAACCGGAAATAATCGACCATGAAATACTCGGGGAATTTCCCTTTGGCGGGATCGCTCCAGGAACGGCCCCATGTCCGCATCGGGATCCCTGAAAAAATGGCATTCAGTTTCACAGGGCTGCCGCCGTGGAAGAACGGATCGAAAGTGACGCTGTCATAATCGCTGTGTGCGGCACGCGCAGCGATGAGCCTGCCGTCCAGATAGAGCGAGATCTCGAACGGAGTCCTTTTGCATGCAATGGTATGGAACTGATCGGCTTCTGCGGCGGGGATGGTGGAAAGATAATTCCAGCTTTTCTGGGTCGTTCCGGTTGAGGTATGGACATTGTGGTCCAGAGTGAGCGGATCTCCCGTTTTTGCTTTCCGGGTGTAATAATCTTCATAAATATCGATTTCGATACCGTCCAGCATGGGATGATTTCCGGTTCCGAAGAGCCAGAATGCCGACCACCAGCCCGGCTGGCGGGTGAATTTCAGTCTCGCCTCATACCAGCCATACCCGAAAAACTGCCGGCTGGTCAGACCGCCGGAACGCAGTTGCTTCTTTTGGTCGAAATCCGCTTTGATAATCAAATGCCCCTTGCCGTCCAGATACACATGATCGGGATACTTGTTCATCCAACGGGCAGGATCCGGCTGAGTCCCTTCGAAATATTCTTCGAACGCCAGTTTCCAACCAGCTTTTACCGGGTCGAAATATTTCGCCGGAGTCAGTTTGAACGGGAAACGTTTCTTCTGTTCCTCCGGCATTGCCAGTCCGGACTGCAGCAGGTCGATTTCAACACTGCTGCCATCAGAGAGTTCCAACAGCACCGATTTCGGTGGATGGATCCGGCCGTTCCGGCGGTGGCGCGAGCTGTCCGCCAGACTTTTAACGGTGAGATTGCATTTTCCGTCCATTCCTGCTGTAAAAAGCAGATCCGCAGGCAGCAGGGAGATTGGAACGGGCATCGTGAATATGGTTTTCCCGTTCTCCTCCAGTCCGGCTTGAATATCCCCGCCGGAACGGGTGAATTTCAAAACCGTTTTCCCCATGATGCCGGACAAGGTTCCGTTCAGTTCATACAGTCGGAATCCCCAGGCGAATCTGGCATCGGTCAGGGAAAGGGGAATAGCGATCTTCATCTTGGGCAGCAGGACTGCATTGGAACCGTATTTGCCCTTTCTGGTTGACACCAGCAGACCGGATGAAATGATGCCAGAGGTGATTTCCGGCTGTCCGGAACGTTTCATCGGTTTTTCAAAATCATCGAAGAAGCAGTATTTGACCATCTTGAAGGATTCGCGGTCGGAAAAATCATCCGGTCCGCCGATGCACAGACGGGAACTTCCCGCACCCGTCACATATCGGACTGCAACCGTGTTCCGGCCTTTTTTCAGCCAGACCGTTCCAGTTTGGTTGGAAATTTCCAGTTTGCCGCTGACGTTGCCGGTTTTCGAGGTGTCGATGACCGGTTTGCCGTTGATATAGACGGTGATCCACCAGTCCGCACCGGCCCCTATGGTGAATTCAGCCGGTTTGGAAACCGTCAATTCGTTGAACAGCCAGGCGCAGTTGCCGGTTTTCTGGACGCCGAAAGCATTTTTCAGATCGAAAAACACTCCATCAGGGTGAATATCCTTTGCGGCTGCACCGCCGAAGACTGCGGGGATTTTCAACAGGTCTTCCGGCTTGGGTGTAAATTTCGGATCGACGGGCAGGTAAAGTTTCCAGCCGCGGGGAAAACCGCCGCGTCCTGCGATGTACCGGCCCGGCTTGAAACCAGCTTTCAGATTCCGTATCGCCAGTTTCCCGCCCGATCCCGTTCCAAACATGATCCTGGCTTGCGCGGTTAATTCATCCGGCTTGGTATTGGCAACAGGGAGTTCCAGTTCGATTTTCTGCCAGTCGTCCCGGAGTTTCAGATTTTTCGGTATTCCCAGACCGAGCCATTTTCCGGTTTTATTCAGCAGGTGGATCCGGAAATATGCCATGCCGCTGCCGCGGATTTCCGCATATAGCGAGACCTTGCCGCCCGGACTGACCGGAAACGGTTTGGAATTGACCCCGAATCCGTTCTTTCCTTTGGCCTGTCCGAACGAAAGTTCCCCGTCGTTTCTTTTTATCTCCGGATTCGGCCGGAATCCTGCATATGCGTTGAAAGTCCATCCGGACGGCAGTCCTTGGGAACCTTTGCCGTTGAATGCCCCGTTGACATCCACATCCCCGGTGAAGCCGGCTGAAAACAGAGAAAACAGGCTGAAAATGACTATAGGCATCAATCTCATTTGCGTCACCTCGTTAAATTATTGATATGGATAGCGGCAGCTTTTCCGTAAAACCAGTTCGCCCGGCAGGTAAATGCACCCTTTCTGCGGCGGATCGTCCGAAAGGCACTGAAAGAGAATTTCTGCCGCAGTAAAGCCCAGCTGGCGGATCGGTTCACGGAATACCGACAATGTCGAAAATTCGGGCCGTCTCGGATCTTCGTCCAGCATAATTACGGAAACATCCTGCGGGATTTTCAAATTGAGCTCGCCGAATACCTGAAGCGCCGTATCCATGAATGCACGGATAATGAGAAATGCACGGATTTCCGGGTGTTTCCGGACATATTCGGTGAATTTGTCATGAATGCTTCCCGTCCGGCTGTAAACATACAGATAATTTTCCGGATTGGGAATCTGCTTTTTCCGCAGTTCCTGCAGGAAAGTCTGCTGCCTCTGTTCGAAGATCGGTTCGTTCCAGGGCATATCCACAAAACATGCCGGTTGCAGACCGAGGCCGTGGAAGAAATCCACTACCTGGCAGACGGTGTTGTTGTGGTCCACAAATACCGCGGGAATATCGGAGACGCTCCGGTTCAGCGTTACCTGCGGCACTTTTATCCGGGACAGTTCTTCGATCATCGGATACTGGGATTTGACCGGGCGGTCATGGATGATCGCATCATATTTCAGTGCCCGGTAGTTCGCCGTCATTGAGGACAGGGTCAGCGTATCGGATTTGACAATTTCCAGCCGGGTGGAATGCAGGTACGTATATTCCTGAATTCCCGCGGCAAGACGCTGGACGAAAAAGTCGTTCATATTCCATCGGGTTGACAGCAGGATGCGTCCTAATTTTACCTTTCCTGCCGGCCGCTGTTCCGGCGGGACAATATAGGTGCCGAATCCGGTTTTCCGGATCAGAAGACCTTCATTCTGGAGTTTCTGCAAAACCTTCCGGATCGTATTTCTGGACAGCTGGTAAGTTGTCGACAGTTTCTGTTCCGTTGCCAGCGGTTCGTCAAAATCGCCCGTGCGCATCTTTATCTGCCGGCGCAGATCATTTTCCAGCTGATTCCGCCGGAATGCCGGTTTTTCTATGTCGATATATTCGTGATCCATATTACCATTTATCGTTTTTTTGTGCTGTTTGTTTATGATTGTTCATTTTTTAATGTAGCATGTCAATATGGAAAAGCAAATGAAAATCTGAAAAAAAACAGAAAATTCCGACGCGATACGATTTTGTATGATCGGTCCGTGGAATTTGTCAGCCGCCGTGGAAAATAACAGACCGCCTTTTCGCGTTTCCCGAATTCACTGACCCGTCCGGCCGGATCCAGGTTGCCAGAAAAACACTGAAACGGCATCGGGCAATTTGCTTTCGGCCGGAAACGGAATATATTATGGAAAACCAAAAGGAGCTGCAGATGATTCTTTCCGTGGTGGTGATGCTGATCCTGCTGGGGATCCTGCGACGGCGGAAGGGCAGGGACGGTCTTCCGTTTTTCGGGATTGCGCTCGGGCTCGGGATCGCCGATGCCGTGCTGATGGTCTGCTTCGTGCTGGCGGGCGATGAGCATGTATCTGCGCTGATGTTCGAACTGACCGCCGTATTCTGGATCACTCCGGTCCTGCTGATCGTCTGGGGAACCTCGTTCCTGCGCGACGGATGGATTTTCCGGACGGTGCTGGCGGTGCTGTCCGCCGGGGGCATTGCGCTCATGGTCTGGCTGCAGCACGGCCATGCCGAATGGCGGGCGGAACTGTCGCGGACGGATGCAAATCTGCTGCGCTGCGGCAAGCTTGTGAAGGCGGGAAAACGGGCGGAACTTCGTGCTTTTCTGGAACGGAACGGGACCAATATCGGCGGAGATTGGAAAAAGTGGAATGATGCGTTCGAGGCGGCGTTTCCGCCGGAAGGCGGGCAAAAATGACCGGCGACCTCTTTGTTCTGATCTATTTCGGACTCAGTGCCGCATCCATTGCCGCGATGACGGTTTTCCTGATCCTGCGCCAATCCAAGCCGGTCCCGGTGCGCATTCTGCTGCTGGTCACGGTGTTTCTGCTGCCGTTTACGCTGGGGTGGCTGTTGTGTGAGCCGCTCCGCCGGCATTCCGGGAACGTTCATCATCTGTCGCTGACATGGACGCTGAAAAAATGTCTTGACGACGAAAAGATTTCCGACCGCGACCTTGCCGCCGCCTGGAACACCGCCGATATCGGTTCCCTGCATACCAATCTCTGGAAACTGCTGCCGGAACCCCGCATCCCGCGCACGGTGGATGCAAAAATCAAGACCGGACCGCTGGAGCTGAAGCCGGCCGACCGTTATTACCGCCGTCCGCTGCCCCGGTCCGCGGGTCGGGCGGACTATGCGGGGACACCGGGTTTTTCCGAACGGATGCAGGAACTGAAAGAGGAACTCTCCGGCGCTTACTGGGCGGGCCGACACGGCGTCATCGTGACCGGTCAGCTGCGCCTCGAAGGGGAACGCGGAGTCCTGGGCGTCGGCTCGAGGTCGCCTTATTTCCCGAACGGCGTCTTTGCCCATGCGCTTTATCCGGACCAGGAACGCGAACTGCAGTTCTTCAAATCGGGTTACGATCCGGTAACGATCTGGCTCGATCCCGCGAAACGGCATCCGAAACGCCTCGACCTCGGCGTGATCGAAATGAAGAAGTGTGCGCATCCCGCCGAGCTGTCGTTTTCCCTTCAGCTGCCGGAAAACGTGACCGAGGCGAAGATCCGCCTCCGGACCGGCTGGCCCGCGCCGACCTGGCCGGACTGGGGACACGAATGCGGCGCACCAATCCACTCTGTCGTGGCGGAACGGACCGTGAAAGCCGGGGAACCGGTCCGGATCGGCGAACTTTCCGGCATCCCGTATGAACTTAAATTCACCGCGCCGGGCTGTGTTTCCCGCACGTTTTACTTTACGGGCGACCGCAGCCTTGACCTCGGCAGTATCGCGCTTGCTCCGATCCGGATGCAGACCTTCCGGATGCGTCCGTTTGCGGGTGGTCCGTGGGAAGAGATCACCCTCGAACTCAACGGTGACACGGAACTGGTCATCGTGCCGAAGGACGAATATGGCAATACGGTCGGGCTGGCGCTGACCCCTGACCGCGGATCGGACCGGATCCTGGCGGATTTCACCTGGCGGCCGGTATATTTCGACGATTACGGCGAGACTGCGGGGGAAACGGAGCCCCTGCCGGAGCCTAAGCGATACCAGGGAACGGTTTTTCTGCAGCCCGGTCATCTCTACCGGATGCGGAACGAGTCGAAAAAAGCGGATGTGCTGATCCGGCTCCTGCCGAACGTGAGACCCAAGGCGGAGTGAGGATCTCAATTTCCCGGCAGGAATCAGCGGCAAAGGAGAGTTTTCATGACTGGCATTTTCATACTTCTGATCATTCTGATCCTTATCGGAGCGTCCATGCGGAGACAGCGGGGGATCACCTATCCGCTCCTGAAAGGCCGTTCCTCCGATTCCGGCGTCTGGCGGTTCGGCGATGTCGATCCGACAATCACTGCAGCTTATCTCGAAGCGGTTTCCGAGGCATTTATGCTGGATGAAGAGGAACTTTTCAAGCTCCGTCCCGAAGATTCCCTCTCGAGATTGTACAAATCCCATTATACCCGGCACCCGTTTCTTTCCACGGACAGTATGGAGCTTGAAATATTCTGCACCGATTTTAAAAATCTGTGCGGCTCCCCGGAAGCTGAATTCGATCCCGACGATTCTTTGCGGGATCAGGTTGAACTCATTTCCCGATTCAGGAACAACCGTCCCTTCACCGGAAATGAAATGAATTTCATGGGGCTGGAAATGAAATTCCTCGCCCGGCTCGAACAAGCCGATAATCAGGCTACGGACAGCGAATAAAGACATTTTCCCGTCGCACAGATTCCATCCCCGTTTGAATTTTTTGCAGGGAATATGGTATTTATATGGCTTGCCGCTCGGATCAGACGCAGGGAAACTATCATATATTCCCGAAAAATGGAAAAATTACCGTTTTTGGGGAATATAGCTTGGTTTTTAACTTGATTTTTTTATCTTTGCCTCTATATTATTCCCTAAAACTGGAAACTTTGCCATAAAATGGGAATAAAAGAAATGAGAATTGCACGTGACATTTACCTGGAGAAACTTAAGCGGGGGATCGGCAACGGCATGATCAAGGTCATTACAGGCATACGCCGGTGCGGCAAATCCTATCTGCTGTTCGAGCTGTTCCGCGAATACCTTGCATCGATCGGCATCGATGAGCCGCACATCATTGAGGTGACGCTGGATGACCGCGCCAATGCCGCATTGCGCGATCCTGACGCGATGTTGGCCTATGTGAAGTCCCGCATCACTGATTCCGGGCGGTATTTCATCCTTCTGGACGAGGTGCAGTACATGGCCGAGTTTGAAGATGTCCTCAACAGTCTGCTTCATATCCGCAACGCGGAAATTTATGTCACGGGGAGCAATTCCCGCTTTCTTTCCACGGACATCGTGACGGAATTCAGAGGGCGGGGATTCGAGATCCAAATACATCCGCTTTGCTTCCGTGAATATGTCGCAGCCTTTGACGGGAGCGAGGAAGATGCCTGGGACATGTTTTTCAACTATGGCGGTATGCCAGCGCTTTTCGGGCTTGCGTCCGTCAACGACAAGATAGCTTATCTGAGTCAGTTGTTCCGACAGGTCTATATCAAAGATATATTGGAACGTCATGACATCCGCAATCTCGATGAACTTGACGAATTGCTGGACATTATCGCCTCGTCGGTCGGATCGCTGACCAACCCATCCAAGTTGACCCGCGCTTTTGCCAGCCTGAAGAACAAGAAAATCGACCCCAAGACGCTCCGTTCCTATCTCAAATACTTCAAAGAGGCATTTTTGGTCAGCGGCGCCAAACGATATGACATCAAGGGCAAGAAGTACATCAATTCCCTCCGGAAATACTATTACGAGGATGTCGGTCTCCGCAACATCCGGCTCGGACTTCGCCAACAGGATCCGGGACATATCATGGAAAACATCCTGTACAATGAGTTGCGCATACGCGGCTGCAGCGTCGATGTCGGTGTCGTGGAACTTCGTGAGGCGAAGGACGGCATGAAACTGAAACGCAAACAATTGGAGGTGGATTTTGTCGTGAACCGCGGCAGCGAGCGTATCTACATCCAGTCGGCTTTTGCGATTCCGCATGAGGAAAAGCGTGCACAGGAAGTGCGTCCGCTGGAACGCATCGGAGATTCGTTCCGGAAGATCATCGTCGTGCACGACAATATCAGCGCGCGACGTGACGAATCAGGCATTACGACCATCGGTATAAGAAAATTCCTGCTGGACGAGAACAGCCTCGAACTGTAACCGTCGGATATTTCAGCAGAAGAATTGTTTGGCTCTGCCGAACTTTGACCATCGGTTGAGATATCAACCGGTTTTGCGCCGTTTTCCAGGGTCTCAAGTTTGATTTCACGAATGGTATGCGGTATATTATCGAAGATTTACGAAGATGAAGCAGGGCGTTGATGGGGAAGGAGATAATAGAATGGCCTTGAAAAAGCAATTACTGATATTCTTCGTCGCGATAACGGCTCTCCTCCTTCCGGTTTTTCTCTGCTCTTGTGACCGGAAAGACATAGCCCCGGAGGATTGTTACGGCAAATGGGTTCCCAAGGATGGCAAGTCACCTTCAAAATGTATCAGCCTGCATAAAGATGGGGCTGTTGAATTCTTTGATCTGAACTGGAATGATGT
>SUWI01000048.1 GCA_015061565.1 Lentisphaerota bacterium | reverse complement strand
CGGTATTCGCGGGGCGTCATGCCGTGGTGTTTTTTGAAGGCGCTGGAGAAATTGTTGTCGTCGCAGAAATGGAGCATGGCGGCGATCTCGCCGATGCGCAGGTGACTGCGGGTCAGCAGCCACGCGGCACGTTTCATTTTCTCCTCCATGACGTATTGCGCCGGAGAGAGAGGAAAAACTTTCTTCCACTGGCGGTAAAACGAACGTTCCGAAAAACCGTTTTCAGCCGCGATCCCTGCAATATCCGGCTGGTTTTCGGCATCCATCCGGATCATGGATGCGATTTTCCGGATCCGGCTCTGCATGGCGTCGGATTCGATCTTCCGCTGGAACAGCAATTCCTCCAGAATGGCAAAACAGACCAGGTCGATCCTGTCTGCGGAGCCGATGGTTTCCGAAACGGCCATCAGGGCGCTCAGTCGCCGGATCAGCTGTTTCAGCGCACCGGTCAAGGCAATGGGCTGGATCATTTCCTCCGGCAGAAAATCGAGGGTTTTCAACCGTTGCGAAACTGCTTTCGAATAAATGAAAAACAACGCTTCCCGGCGGTCGGCGGCATGGAAACTGTGATGATGCCCCGGCATCTTGAAAACGGCATGCGGATATGGTGTCGTGATCAATTTTCCGTCAACCTCGTCATGAGCTTGATCTTCCTCGGCGGAAAGCCGCAGCGTCACCTCGAGCCGGGTATAACGGTCGTCATTCGGTACGGTCTGAAAAAAATGGACCTGGCCGACGCTTTCCACTGGGAAAGGAAAATTGGCCGCCCGTTTCATGTTTTTGAGATTGATGAGAGTAAGCATAATGGTGTAATATAATCCGATATTGGCAGAATTTCAAACTTTTTTTGGCAGAATGAAAATTGATTTTGCCGTTTGCTGTCTTATATTGTCCGAAAGCGATTATTCGTCAATCAAAAACAGGGAGATGTTTTTATGGAACGGCTGAAAAAAGTCGGCGATGTGAAAAAATTTGCATCGAAAGAAATCGATCATTCCCGTCTGGGGATCGGGTTCGAAAAACTGGACCGGATGGCATTCGATCCGGAAAATGCGTATGACAAAGTGGCGGCCGTCGGGGTCAAGTGGGTCCGCATCCAGTCCGGCTGGGCACGCACCGAAAAGGAAAAGGGCGTCTATTCCTTCGAATGGCTGGATTCCATTGTGGACAATCTGGTGGACCGCGGCCTGAAACCGTGGATTTGTCTCTGCTACGGGAACGGCCTTTACAACGAGCGTGCGGCGAAAGTTTTCGGAGCCGTGGGATGTCCGCCGCAGACGGAAGAAGAACGCGCGGCGTGGAGCCGTTATGTGACCGCGGTGGTCAAACGTTATAAGGGCAAGGTCGACTGGTATGAGGTCTGGAACGAACCGGACGGGGTCTGGTGCTGGAAACACGGTCCGAGCGGAGCCGAATACGGCGAATTGGTCAAGCTCACCGCTGCAGCCGTCAAGCGGGGCAATCCCGAGGCGAAAGTGATCGGCGGAAGCCAGTGCATGTTCAGTATGGAATGGCTCTCGGCCATGCTGGCAACCGGAGCCGCCGCGGTCATGGACGGTTATACTTATCACAATTATCTGGCGCATGAAGAGATCCTGCCGGCGATGGTGCGCGCCCTCGCCGCACTGGTCCACTGGTACAACCCGAAAATCAGGATCATCCAGGGCGAGACCGGCACCCAGTCCCGGTCCGACGGCTTCGGCGCCCTGCGGGGCGGCGCCTGGACGCAGCTGAAACAGGCCAAATTCATGGCCCGCCATACCATCACCGATTTCCAGAACAATGTGATGTTCAGTTCCTATTTCTCCTGTCTGGATATGATGGAAGCGCTGAACGGAACGGTCGGCGACACGGCCAGTTACAAGGATTTCGGCTACTTCGGGATCCTGGGTGCCGATTTCGATGAAAACGGGAAAGCGACCGGCAGCTATTCACCCAAGCTTTCCTACCGCACGCTGCAGACCCTTTCCTCGGTTTTTCGCGAGGACTTCGAGCTGGCGGATCTGCCGGTTTACCTCGGTTGCGAACGTTCCCAACGCATTCTGGGTCAGGAAGAACTGGCTTCCCATTTCACGCAAGTCGGTTTTTCCAAGCCGAACGGTTCGCATGCCTTCGCCTACTGGAAGCCGACCGACCTGATGACGGTAGCGTTCGATTCCACCATTACGATCCACGCCGCGGCTCTGCCCGGCAAACCGCATCTGGTGGATCTGCTGGACGGCAATGTGTATGAGATCCCGGACAGCATGATCCAGCGCAGCTTCGCCGCCAAAAAAATCGCTCTGGACGGCACGGTGACGATGATCCCCGAAGAACAGACCTATGATCCCCGGCTGAATTTTTACTGTTTCCATCAGCTGCCGGTCCGGGATTATCCGCTGCTGCTGACTTTCGGCGATTTCGCCGATCTCGAGTGATACGGCATACGGCTTGCGGCATCATTTTTTCAAACAAAACGGTTTTTCCGTCTTGACAAAATCGGTTCCGATGCTATTATACCGTCCGTCAGACCTCTGAACCATTTAACCTTGGAGGTGCTTATGTCTGTAACCACAACTGCCATTCTTACGGTCCGCTGAGAGCGCATTTTATCTCTCCTGCGGATGCTGCTGCAACTGCCCGGACAGGTGAAGTCTGTACCGGGAGATCCATTCTGTTCAGGAGAATCATTTGAATATTTCTGACTGTGCCCGGATCTATTGTTCCTCCAAAACCTGGCTCGAAGGCGAAGCCGTGGAACAGTTCAAACGGGTGATGACATTTGAGGGCGTCCTCCGGGGCGCGGCATATCCGGATCTGCATCCGGGCCGCGGCATTCCGGTCGGCGCGGCATTTTTAACTGAAAACCTGATCTATCCGTTCCTGATCGGCAGCGATATCGGCTGCGGCATGACGCTGTTCGGCAGCGATCTGCCTTTGCGGAAATGGAAAGCCGACCGCGTGATCCGTTCATTGGGCGACGAGCCGGAAACTCTGATCCGGAAACTGGCCTGTGAACAGCCTGCCGAAACGGTGTCCGATCCGTCGCATCTGCTCGGGACGCTGGGACACGGCAATCATTTTGCCGAGATCCTGGCGCTCGACCGGGTCGAGGACGGGACCGCTTTACGTCAGCTGAATCCGGATGACCGGCGGTTGTTTCTGCTGGTCCATTCCGGGTCGCGGCATTACGGCGAACGGATCTGGACGGCCTTTGCCGCGGAACATGCCGATTCCGGCGTTCCCGCGGATTCCGAGGCCGGGAAAAATTATCTGGCCGAACACGACCGTCTGGTCCGCTGGGCATACTGCAACCGGCAGCTGATCGCCGGAGCGTTCGGACGGCTGCTGTCCTGCGGATTCCGCGAGATCGCCAACACGGTGCATAACTGCATCACGCCGGCTGGGGGTGACCGCTGGCTGCACCGCAAGGGTGCTTCCGAGGCGGAGCCTGGCCGTCCGCTGGTGATTGCCGGAACGCGCGGCAGCTGTTCGTACCTGGTCCTGCCGGACGGCGATCCGGAGGATTATCTGCATTCGCTGGCCCACGGTTCCGGCCGCAAATGGACGAGGCAGAGCACCCGCGCCCGGATGCGCGACAAATATGAGGCCGCGGCCCTGCTGAAAACCCGGATCGGATCCAAGGTCGTCTGTCCGGATAAAAACCTGCTTTACGAGGAAGCGCCGGACGCCTACAAAAACGTGGAGCACGTGATCGCCGACCTGCAGTCCGCCGGGCTGATCCGGGTGGTCGCGCGGCTCAAGCCGCTGCTGAACTGCAAACCATGAGGAGGAAGCATTATGCCGAATACTTTTATCCAGCTCAGTTCGGGGCAGGGCCCGCAGGAATGCCGGGCGTTCATCCCGCTGCTGGCCGGCCTGATCCGGCAGGACGCGCAAGCCTCCGGCGTGAGGCTGATCGAACTCGGTTGTTTCCCTGAAAACACTCCGCGGCCCGCCTCGTGCAGTTTTGCGGTGCGGGAAACCGTCCCGCCGGATTTCCGTTCCCGCTGGGAAGGCACGGTGCAGTGGATCTGGCGGAGCACCATCCGGCCGCACCATCCGCGGAAAAACTGGTTCGTGAAAGTTTCGTTCCATACCGCCGGCGACCATACGGTCACGGCGGTTCGGAGCTCTGACCTGCGCTGGGAGACTTTCCGCGCATCCGGCGCCGGGGGACAGCATGTCAACCGGACCGATTCGGCGGTGCGGCTGACGCATCTGCCCACCGGGCTGGTCTGCACCGCTTCGGAGGAACGCTCGCAGATCCGCAACCGCGAACTCGCATTGCTGCGTCTGCAGTCCCGTCTGCAGGAACGGTTTTCCAGTTCGCAGTCGGCGGAAACCGCGGCCCTGCGCATGGAACATTACCGTCTGGAACGCGGCGGCGCGGTCCGTGTGTTCGAAGGCCTGCCGCCCCGCGAAAAACGGCGCGCATAGTGTCATGGATCCGCCGGT
Source organism: Lentisphaerota bacterium (assembly GCA_015061565.1). GTDB lineage: Bacteria > Verrucomicrobiota > Lentisphaeria > Victivallales > UBA1829 > SIG94. Next base: position 22,472 of record SUWI01000048.1, on the reverse strand, counting down.
CTCCGGAAGAAAAAACGGAGACCGGCGGAATTTCCTTATGTCCTGCCGGAAACCTGAAACGGGGGAGGGGAGAAAAAAACAGAAGCAGGGGGAACTATGCGCTCCACAATACAAATAAAAACAATCAGGCGTTGCCGCCAGTCAAATAATTCTTATTCGGAGCCAGTTCTGCCTGCTTCCTGACCGTTAATGTAGCACAGTTTCCGGAAAAATCAAGTCCGGAAAACCAAGAGGGCCGATCACGGGGGCCGCGAAAGATTTCCGCGGATCCCCGTGCGCCGTTCCTTTATTTCAGGATGATTTCGATCACCGGGACCGTGATCTCGGGTTTCACCACGGGCAGCATCAGGGAAATGCCGCCGGCCGACGAATTGACCGACATGTGGGTGTGCGGGGCATTGGGATCGTTTTCCCGGATCTTGACTTCGCTGCCGTCGTGCAGGAATTGCGCGTAGGCCACTTTCCCGGCCAGATTTTTCGCGTTGATGTATTTGAACGGCCAGTTCATCAGATGCAGATACAGGCGGCGGGTCTCCGGATTGTAGGTGTAACGGCTGTCCCGCGGTTCCGGGAATTCTTCGGGTGCCATGCCGCAGCCGTAAATCGACCGCGAGCAGTATTTCATCCAGCGGGCGAATCCCTGGAGCCGTTCCATGGCGCGGTGATCCAGATAGCCGCGGCTGGTCGGTCCCACGTTCATCAGCAGGTTGCCGCTGCGCGCCACATGGTTGATCAGCATGTCGATGCACTGTTTTTCCGATTTCCAGGTGAGTTCATCGCGGTGGTAGCCCCAGCTGCCGGAGAAGGTCTGGCAGCCTTCCCATACCACCGGATTGCCGTTTTCATCCCGGACCGGTTCTTCCGGGGTGTTCTGTTCCGGCGTGGTGATGTCGGCCGAGCCCGGCAGGTCGAGACGGTTGTTGATCAGGATCGACGGCCGGATCGAACGGATCATCTTCACCAGTTCTTCCGAACCCCATTCGTCGTGTCCCTTGGGATTGTATTCGGCTTTCGGATAGGAGAAATCGAACCAGATGATGTCAATGTCTCCGTAGTTGGTCAGGATCTCCCGCGCCTGGTTATGCAGATATGTCCGGTAGCGGCTCATGTCCCGTCCCTGATTGAGCGCTTCGCGGTCCGGATGGTTCCGCAGCGGATGGATCGAGTCGATTGTGAAATCCGGATGATGCCAGTCGATCAGCGAATGGTAAAGGCCGATCCGCAGGCCCTCGGCGCGGAAGGCGTCCACCACTTCCCGCAGCAGGTCGCGTCCGCATTTCGTATTGGTCGATTTGTAGTCGGTATACTGCGAATCGAACATGCAGAATCCTTCATGGTGCTTGGTCGTGAAGACCACATATTTCATGCCGGCGTTTTTCGCCGCCGCCGCCCATTCGCGCGCATCGAACAGGTCCGGATCGAACTGCTCGAAATACTTCTGGTAATCTTCGTTGGAGATCTCCTCGTAATGGCGGATCCATTCATGCCGCGCCGGCATGGAATAAAGTCCCCAGTGGATGAACATGCCGAAACGGTCGTGAGTGAACCAGCTCGAATCGCCTTTGCCGTAAAATGCCATTTTTTTTCTCCTTTTATCCGGGTTTTGGATTTGCATTTACGGAAAGATAGATTATCTTATGAAAAAATTCAACTGCCGTTCTATGAAAAAAGCATGAAATATTATGAATAAAACAACCCAGATCTGGCCGGAACCGCCGCGCATTTCGCTGGATTATGCCGGATATGTGAAACTCGGAGCCTTCTGGAACCGGCGCCAGCTCTCCGGACCGTTCTGGCGCTTGTATCATCACGACGGACCCGGCGCCGGCCTGTTAGCCGACGGCAAACGGATCGAGATCCAGCCGGGCAAGCTCTACATCCTGCCGCCGCACTGCAACCGGCGCACCTGGTGTTCCGGCGTGCCGTTCCAGCTCTATATCCATTTCGAATTGTCCATGAGCATGGGCAATCCGCGTTTCCCCTTCCATGTGATCGGCCTGACCGATGAAATGCGTCCCGTGCTGGATGAACTGCGCCAGTCGCTGAAACGCGGCCTGCCGGACTGTCTGCACAATTCCCTGCTGGCGGTCTCCCTGTGTGCCAGGGCGCTTTCCCTGCTGCCGCCGCAGGCTCTCCTGGAATCGGAAAAGGACCGCCGCATGGAGACCACCTGCGATTATCTGCGTGCGAATCTGGACCGCGAGATCGATCTCGAAACGCTGGCCGCGCGGGTCCGCATGACCCCGAACGCCTTTTCCCGTCTTTTCCGCGAGAATACGGGTGTGACGCCCTATCAGTATCTGCTGCAGCTGCGTTACAATCAGGCTTCCAAACTGCTTCATTCCAACCAGTATTCGATCGACGAGATCTGTGAAATGGTCGGGGTGAAGGACCGTTTCCATTTTTCCCGCACCTTCAAAAAGATCTACGGAGTTCCTCCGGCCCAGTACCGGAAGAATTATTCAGCCGAAAACCTGATCCCATGACCGGGAGAAAACCGTCTGGCTGATTCCCCAGAGGTAACTGGTCTTCAGCCTGAGGCCGGGTCAGATTCAGAAAAAAGTTTATTGACATAAATGAGCTTCCCAAAATGGCTGATCAAAAATTTTCTGCTTGAAAAATCCGGGAAGCCCGGTATATTGTTTATTCGGATAGAAATCGTTGTGACTATAGTATTTCACGGAACCCATACCGGCAAGATGAACAGAAAGGTCGAGCGGAAAATGAACATTTTGAGCAATAGTTCATTCCGGAGAATTACACCGGAATGGTTTGCCGTTTTCGTGTGGTTTTTCATCCTGCTTTGCGATTTTTTCGCCCTTACGGCTGCAGATAAAGTGGGCTTTGGATGGGAAAATCTCATATTCCTGGGATTTGTGTTTTCGATCCAGCTGATCACCGGGATAATCCTGGGTAAGTGTTTCGCCGATGTGCAGACTCATATTCACCGGACGATCCTGATTGCAGTTGGGATCATTCACGGACTATGGATGCTGCGCAACATGTTTCTGCTTTGGGAACTTCGGGCGCTGTTTTCTTATGAATTCTTTATATTCACCTTGCTTTTCCTGATTACTGGAATTTATCTGATGTTGTTGGGGCAGCGAGGAAAAGGAATTTCGATTGCCCTGCTCAGTCTGGCAGCATGGTGTCAACCGTTGATCTTGTCCACTGTTCAGCAATGAATCTCAGCAGCAATCCTGTTTTTTACAATCAAATTTGAAAAATGTTTCATCGTGCACTATATTGACCATTATGTGACCGCTGGGACCTATAATCCTAAAGCATCAGAGTCAAAGCACCGGGTCAGGTCTCTGAATGAAATTTATGTGCGGTTTCTGGAACAAATGCTGATGTGATCGATAAATATTGTGGCAAATGTGAATGAGGCGACAAAATGAAGACTTTATTTATATTAACATTATTTTATCTTTCTTTATTATTGGCTGAAACAACTCAGTATTCACTTGATTTGTTATGTTGTGTTATTGGGGGCTCGGTATGTTTCACAATGGCTTTGTTGGAACTTGATTTTTATAAAGAAGACAAGCCGCTGGATAAAGATCTGACACTTCTTGGAAATAATTATCAAACCAGACGAAATATCATTAATCTTTATTGTTCAAAAACATATTATTACGCTATGTTGTGCGGAACAGTTATTGCAATGATATTTTTTTTGTTAATTACAAATGCGTTAAGTAAAGTTTTCTATATGATAATTATAGCCAGTGGAATGTTTATTATTGCATTTGGTATCAAATCATTAAAAACAATAAATAGGCAACAATCATATAGGAGATATTTTTTATGGTCTAATCTATTGTTTTTTTGTTGTTTTACTCTAAAATTATTTAAGGGCTTATTTAATATTGGCACTGTGTCTTTTAACTATTTTGAATTAAATTTTTCATTGCTTTCATGGACAATCATACTATTTTGGAGTGTGTTATGCATGAAATTCGTTAGTAAAAAACATTAAATCCGGAATCCGTCAATGGTCATTCCCTATCTAAAGATATTCCTGTAATGCCGTCTGTTACCTGGGCTGCATGCCCCGGACCGGATTCGTATTCACCTCCTGATAATCAAATTCAGCCGCGATCCTATGCTTCCATTTTGAAAAAATCCTGAACTGAGATAAGACCAATGAATTGAGAGAGGTTCGAATAATGTTTAAAATACGCAAAAAAATATTCCCGGAGAAGGGATATGAAAGCTGTGAGAAAGAATACGAACGCTTTTTGGAAAATAACCAGAAGCTGATTCCGAAGGCTTTCTTCACGATGTTTCATCACGATTATTTCCATGACGGAATCATCAAGATCAAGAAAATCGATTTGAATCATAATGAGCTCCTGGTTGATATCGACTGTCCCAACTTTACGGATAAAAACGGAACCTATGTGGACATTGAATTTTCCTGTCGCTTTTCTCATGTCTATTCATTTTCATTGACTCCCGAGTTGATTGCAAAGAGCAAATCCGATCCGGTGTTCCGGCGTTCAATTTTTCTTCAATGCGAAATCGGAACTTTGGTCGATCCGCGCACTGCCCAATCCCTGATCATGAAATGTTTATCCTCAGACGACAGAGTATTCTATATCTCATTGATTTTCAAAAATTGTGAATTATACCCGAAAGATCCAGAGCAGTTCAGGCGGTTGAAATCGCGTGAAAAAATTCATCTTGAGTAACGGATTCTCCACGAAAATAACGACAATCCGGTGCATTGACAGGAGAGTAAAAAACGGAACAGCGTTATCGCTTCAAAATCTTGTTTCCCTGGTGTCGAAAACACCCGCCATCCGGGCTATGGATCCTGTATGGGGACCGATAAGGCGATCTTGAGATTGACGAAAAATGTTTCCAGTCGGGCATCCAGCGAAGTAAATTTATCCCGGTCATCCCGTCCGATCAAGGACGCGAAAACGAAATATTGGTCATTTGACAGGAACCAATAGGAGAAACAGTCCCGATTGTCTTCCAGCCGGTCTTTTTCGCCCTTCCAGACTTTGTAATCCACCGCAGTCCGGGAAATAAAACGGCATTTTTCCTTTCTCTTGCCAGTCAGGAATTTCCGCCGGAGAGACTTTCTCCATTGTTCCGGCTGTTGATTTTCAGGTATTCGGAAAACTGAAATCTGAAAGATAAAATCGTCTCCAATGCTCCAACGGCACCGGCCAGCCGCTGCGTCGAATTTGAATTCAGCAGGCAAAATGCTCTGCCCATGAAAGTCGGAGATCTCAAACGTAGTCACCTGGCCCTGATTGTGATCAATGATCGAAGCACAGCCGTAGAGGAGAAGCACCCAGAGAATACCTGTCATCAATACCCCTGGATTCATCTTCATATCACCTCGATCTTTTCATTTTCAGAAAATACTTTTTTGAATAATCTACTTCATAAAATTCAAAATGTCAAGTCAATAAGTTGTCCAGTAGAGAAACGGATATGGAAAGGCGGTGTTGTACCGAAAAGGTATCGAAAAAAGGCAGCTGAATGCAAAGAAGAGCCAAACCCAGCGAGCCCACCCCGGTGGGGCTTTTTTGAAGCTGCAAAAATAAATCCACGCGGTCAGACCTGCAGTGACGATGACAGCCAGCAAAAAATTGATCAGACAGAGCCGGAAACACAGTCCCGGAGTTATTGCCTCTCTGAATATCATGGGCCAGGCAGAAATCAATGTCCAAAATGGATTGCAGAACCATTCTTCCGAATACGATTTTCCGGTAAAAAAGCTGAAAACCGGCTCCGCATACCATCTGCCGATTTGCGGTATCGAACCGGTAATGAGCAGGACAGTGTTGCAAAATTGCAAAATCAAAAACTTTTTTATCTTCATATCACCTCAATCTTTTCAATTCCAGGAAATGAATTCCATGCCAGTTGATGCAAATTCATTCTTCAGATATTCTTTTTGAACTGGTAATATCTTTTTGTCCATCCCAATAAAACCGAACCCCAAATCATCTGTGTGGGGATATGCAATCAGATTTGACTTTCCCAATACGAAGAAAATATGGCCATACAACCCGACAGCCCGGAAGCATGAGAGCAGGATCTCTTTGAAATCAGCAAATCTTCCGGGGTAAGTACAATGAAACTCCGTTTCAAGTTTTTGAAATTTATCGGCATATTTCTGAGTTTCCGGAGCAAAAATCTGGGCAATCGAATCAAAATCAATTTCCCTGACAACCTGATGCTTCAGCAGTCCATTCAGGAAACGATCAACTGATTGTATAGGAATATCATAATCTCTTGACAATTGCGTCCGGTCATTGCTGATGAAAAGAGATGAAACAATCCATATCTCGCCGATATTATTTGAAATCACCTTATTCAGGAAATCGTCACAGACGGTTTCAATTCCGGTTTCAGAGTAAGAATTTTCATAATTCGAATACCCCAAAAAGTTCGGGGAAAAGCTGTAAGAAGTCAAATCAATGTATTGCAATATATTGTCAACAAGATGTTTGTTGTCCATTTATCAACGCTCCAGTTATTCGAGACGGATTTTTCCGGATTTGACCATCATCACCACATCGAACGGTCTGCGCCCTGCATTGCTTTTGCGTTCATGGGCGTATATAACCTCAAGTTCTCCACGAAAATCTTCCCAGGGAACAAGTTTTTTCAGATTCGGCAGTATATCACCGTTCTCCGTCAGATACTCCAGACGGTTGTCTATGTCAAATAATCCGTTCAGCGTGCGCATCTCCAGTATTGTTTAGGCTGTAATATACTCCGCTATCCATTCTATTGCCAATCGTATCTCATTTTATCCTTGAATAAATAGAGGTTCCTTTAACCTTTGACGCCATCGGCGGAATAGATGTAATTGAGCGTACGATTGGTCAGCATTTCTCCAAGCAGGTTGAAATTGACATCGTAAGGTTATGATTTTCGTCATGTCAATTACCCAGTAGCAGTGCGGTTCGATTGTGCTCGGTTTCGAGGTATAATATCTTAATAATTTTCTTGACAATGCCATAACCAAACGGTATCCCTATGATTGAAAACAATGGAAGAAATGAATTATATTATGAATCCCGTTGATAGTTTCTTTCTTATATCCATAACCCAACATTTGACAAATTCCTTTAACTAGATATGCCGGTGAATACCCTTGAACAACAGCATAATCGATACATGCCGTGCCAGCAACAATATTTTTCTTAATATAAATACCCAAAATCAAGTGAACACCAAGATAAAAGCAAGCCTCAACATTTCGCGGTCTTTTCAAAGATTCATTCCTTAAAATTTCAAATCCTTTCTTCTTGTCTTGTTTAATAAAATCACTGCCATATATATACAATTTTGCAACAGATATTGCTGCAGCTCTATTCCCATTTTGATAAGCTTTTTTTAACCAATAAATGGCTTCTTTCTTATTTTGTTTTATATATATCCCATAATACAAAAATACGGCTAAAGTATTTTGTGCATCAGAATAATTATTTGTTGCAGCTTTACGTAACCAAAATTCACCATTTTGATAATCAACAGGAATGTACTTTCCATCAAATAGATATAGAGCATAAATATATTGAGCGGCAGGAAAACCATTTTCCGCAGATTTTGATATCCAGTACAAGGCCCTATCAATATCCTTTTTTACATAAATTCCCTCTGAAAACATTGCGCCTAAATAAAATTGATCCTCTGCATGATCGACATATGAGTTTTTTTTAAAAACTTCATATGCTTTCTTATATTGACTGCTTTGCAGATATTGCAGACCTGTGTTCCCATGACAGTATAAATCCAATGCAATTGAAAAAATCATTATCATGCCAACTACAGCTGTCTTTTTCAATTTTCGATCCCTCCTTTCCCATTTAGATATTTTTCAAAAACATCTTTTCTCATATTTTATAAATCCAAATTTCGTAAAAGTTCATCGACATCATCTTTACTGTCTTGTTTTTTGGAGCCTTTATTATTTTTCCCAATATTAGGAATATCAGGCATTTATGTTCGAATAATTTTACCAACGCCATCTTCAATATAAACTTCTGAAAATACAATTTGAAGAGACACCGGAATAAATTTCTTTTGACTGAAATCATATTGGGACATATCGAATATGATCTTATATTCATCATTGTTAATTTTGCTGATTTCATTTATGTCAATAAACCCATTGGGAATAATTCCGTGTGAATCAAGGACGAATTTCTTACATCCGCAGAAGACAATTTTTCCGTTTGGAACATCTTCATCCGTGTAGTAATTCCAATTACCATCTTTAGAACGAATTCTTGAAATAATGTCTATATGTATTTTGATAGTCATATTAGAAGAATCAACGGTAATACCCGTAATACCGCGATCCCCCAGATAAACAGAATTCAAGAATTGAACAGCATCCATAGTAAATCCTTTATGCAGACAATATAGCATAAATATTTGACAATGCAATCATTCTTATCTCAATTTACTTTGACAATGCGAACTTGAGGTATCAGGGTGCAATTGGGCATGGCCGACGGGTGCTCATCCAAGTCGATATCCCAGCAGCCGAAGGTTGATAAATGTAAATGATCAGGTCCATCCAGAGCCTTTAACCGTTCCTGAGAACGGCATAATTCCTCTATCCCGGCTGCATCCATAACGATTGCAACTTCATCAATATTCGAAAGCGGGATCGCTTTTTTCGTCGCGGCAATTTCGAATCGAATCGTATTATCTTCACTCCATGTTTTTTGTATTCTACAAATTACCTTTATTACCTAATGCAGTGCAGTCCTGCTAAATATCAGCCGAGATATTCTTCCTTGATCCAGTCGGTAATGTTGCCAGCATTGAAGTCGAAATTGACCCCAATCAGCATGATGCGCTTACCTTCTTTGCGGTATTTCAAAGCATAATCTTTGTTTTCGATCTGCTGCATCGCTTTGTCTGCGGACTTGTTGAGTTTAAACTCAATCACATAAATCCATTCGCCCGCGGCAACCATCATATCAATCCGCCCGCTGCTTGTGGCGGTTTCCGCCTGAACCATCATTTTCAGCAAATCGCAGATGAGATAACATACGGTCTGGTAATAATGTTCGTCTTTTACATGGATATTATAGGGGATACCCGCAAAAATGGACTGGAACAATTTCATGAATCCATCCGCATCCCCGGACCCAACGGCGGTAATCAGGTTCAGGATTAGTTCCTGCGAATCCTGTTTACGGACCGTGGTGCAATAGGCCAAAAGGGAATTGTTGAAGGATTCCTCAACTTCACGGTTCGGAAAGCGCAAATAATATTCCATAATGATTTTATCCGTGAACGGTACCTGCTGCTGTACAACACGATCAACAGTGAGATATCCGGTTTGGAACAGCAAAACCAGCGGATCAAGGTCGGAAATTTCAAATGCATTGAAAAACGAACTGGATACCGGAGTATTCAGTGAAACCGAGAAATTGAGTTTCGATTTCATAATCAGGCCCAACAGGAAAGACGGTGTTCCGGTTTCAAACCAGTAAGAACTGAACTCGCCGCCCTTTTCAAAGAAATTTGCCAGGGAAACTGGATTGTAAACGGTTTCAGAATTTTCTTCAAACCGAAAACCGTCATACCATGTTTTGATTTTAGCGAGAAAATCCTTATGGGAAAGATCATGCTTCTTTTCTTCCGCTTCGATTTGTTCCTCGAAATAGGATTCAAATTCGGCCTGGGTATATCCCAGCATCGTCGCATATCGGGCATCCATCGTGATGTCGGTGAGATTGTTCAGCTTGGAAAACAGCGATACATGGCAGAATTTGGAAACACCGGTTATAAAAACGAAACGTTCATAATCCATTTCTTTTTTTATAGCGGAATAGAAATCGGCCAAAGTATCCCGGAGCACCAATACATCCGGATTGGTAATATTTTCCAGAATCGGTTTGTCATATTCATCCAGGAGAATGACCGCCGGAGTCGTTTTTGCGATTTCTTCGATCAAGTCGGAAAATGAGGACGAAAGCTGAGTCCGCTGAATATCCACGGAGACCCCATGCTGTCTGGCCAGCCGCTGCAGCATTCTGACCAGATAATCACGCAAATCGGACTCGGTATGAACATCGCAGTTCGCCATGTCCAGATGAATTACCGGATAAGGTTTCCAGTCGTATGGCTTATCATAAATCGCCAGTCCTTTGAAGAGTTCCTTTTTGCCTTCGAAAACGGCTTTCAGCGTGGAGATGGTAAGAGACTTTCCGAAACGGCGGGGACGGGAAAGGAAATAGGATTCACCGGCGGGATTTATCAGATTCCAGATAAATTCCGTCTTGTCCACATAGAGATACCCTCCATTGCGAAGTTTCTCAAAACTGTAAACGCTGCTGGTGATATTTTTCACGCCGTTATCTCCTTGATTACGACAAGTATTATACTCTGTTTTTTCCGTTTGTCAAGTTGTTTTGAAAAATCTCCGGTCCGTGGCTGTTTTCGGTTTTTTACCTCGATTTTTGGCTGGGATGGGACGTCTTTTCCTGCGTTCGCAGGGGGATGGCGTTTTTATTTTTCTTTTATCAGAACAACTTCGAAGTTGTTCGCCCGAGACCCGGTTCAAAATTTTCCGGAATTTTTTCGGAATTCCTGTCGCGGAACATGGTATTTCATGAGAAACCGGGAAACCCGATAAAACTCGTTTTTGAGGTAAAAATGGCACCCGGAACAGGATTTGAACCTGCGACCAACGGTTTAGGAAACCGCTGCTCTATCCCCTGAGCTATCCGGGCCCATAAATATTAGTTATCAGTTTTCAGTTGGCAGTTGTCAGTGTCGGAATGACTGATCGCTGATTCACTGATTGCCGATCACTTCCTTTTCAATGCCGCCTTTGTCCGCCAGCTGGTCTGCGTAATAGGAACTGCGCACCAGCGGACCGCTCGCGACGTGCGTGAAACCGATCTCACGTGCGTATTTGCCGAACGCATCGAACGCTTCCGGCGTCACATAACGTTCCAGTTTCCAATGTTCCGCGGAAGGCGGCAGATACTGTCCCACCGTAAGATATTCCGCACCGGTGTCCCGAATATCGCGGATCGTCTGGCGGATCTCGTCGTCCGTTTCGCCGAGGCCGACCATGATGCCCGACTTCACCGGGATGCGGCCGCCGGTCATTTTGTAAGCCTCCCGCAGGACATCCAGCGAACGGCGGTATTGGGCCTTGGAACGGATCAGCGGAGTCAGCCGCTCGACCGTTTCGACATTGTGATTGTAAACATCCGGCTCGGCATCGAGCACGGTTTTCATGGCTGCCAGATCGAGATTGAAATCCGGGACCAGCACTTCCACCTTGACGCCAGGGATTTTCGCTTTGAGCGCACGGATGGTCGCAGCGAAATGGGCGGACCCGCCGTCGGGCAGATCATCGCGGGTGACGCTGGTCACCACCACGAACGAAAGTTTCATAGCCGCGGCGGCATTGGCGAGATTTTCCGGTTCGGCCGGATCGGGCGGCAGCGGTTTTTCGACATGTCCGACCGCGCAGAATTTGCAGTTTCTGGTGCAACGGTTGCCCAGGATCATGAATGCCGCGGTGCCGCGGTGCCAGCATTCGCAGAGATTCGGACACTGCGCCCCGCGGCAGACCGTGTTGAGCGCATTGACCTTGAGCAGAGCCTCGACGTGTTCGCGCTCGGCGCCGCAGGGGACGCGGACGCGGATCCAGGGAGGAAGTTTAGGCCGGAAATTATGAGCTGAATCGTTCATCAGAAGATCAGGGTTTGGAGATCACCAGCGTGGCGTTGGATCCGCCGAAACCGAAACTGTTGCTGATCGCATGGCGGATCTCGGTGCCGTAGCGGGTCTCGCGCACCAGATCGGCCCATTCGAAACCGTCTTCCGGATCATCCAGATTGGCGGTCTTGGAAATGAAGGAATGCTCCATCATCTGCGAGGTGAAGATCGCTTCGACGGCACCGGCGGCGCCGATCATGTGACCGGTCTGGGATTTGGTGCTGTTGATGGCGATGGGGTGATCGCCGAACACCAGATGGATGCCCTCGAGTTCGATCGGATCCCCGACCGGAGTGGCGGTGCCGTGCGTATTGACATAGGAAATATCAGCGGGTTTCAGCCCGGCATCGGCGAGTGCGCGGGAAATCACATCGGCGACCGCGGGCGCATCGGGAACGACCATATCCAGCGCGTTGCTGTTGGAAGCGTAACCGGAAATGATGGCTTTGGGCTGGGCGCCGCGTTTCAGCGCATGTTCTTCGCTTTCGAGCACGAGCATGCCGGCGCCGTCGGCGAGCACGAAACCGTCGCGGCCTTTGTCGAACGGACGGCTGGCGCAGCCCGGCCGGTCATTGTAATGGGAAGACAGCGCACGCATGGCGCCGAATCCGAGGGACTGTCCCCAGGAGAGTTCTTCGGAACCGCCGACGAGCACGACATCATATTCCCCGGCCCGGATCAGGCGGACGCCGGCAATGATGGCCAGCGCGCTGCTGGTGCAGGCACAGCTGATATCGTAGCTTTCGCCGGTCGTGCCGAAGAGGAGAGACATATTGGCGACGCCGCAGGAAGGCATGATCCGCGGGATCGAGAAAGGCGAACAGGAACGCGTCTTGTGGGTCCGGTCGAAGGTGGTGAGGTTCTTGTAGACGGTCTCGTAGGAGCTTCCGGCACAGCCGTTGATCATGGCGATGCGGCGTTCCGGGAGATCTTCGGGCGGCAATCCGGCCTCGACAAACGCTTCGTAAGCGGCGGCAGCGGCCATCCGGGCGTTGGGTGCCATGAAACGGACGTTCTTGACCGTGAACATGGGGCAATTGACCATGCGGTCGGATTCTCCGGCGACACAGACGTCCAGGCCTTTTTCGACCCATTCCTGCATGAGGACAGTGCCGGTCCGGCCTGCTTTGAGCGCTTCCAGATTTGCCGCCAAACCATTCCCCAGCGGAGTCACCAGGCCTCTGCCCGTGATGAAAACGTTCCGAGACATTTCCGATTTGCTGCCTTTCCTTAAAATTACTGCAATTTCAAAATTTTTATCGTATTAATATAACCCGCCGAAAGCCTTTTGTCAATCACCGATTCGCACGAAAAATCGAAAAAAACAGCGAACGGTCATAAAAATAGACGGGTTTATCCGTTAACGGACCGTCCAAAACCGGATTTCGATTGAGGAAAACGGAAACGGCAATATTGGTTTCGATCCCAAGAAAAAAGCCGGACAGTATCGCGCCTGCAGCCTGAAACTCGCAGGGACCATACCGTCCGGCATTCTTTCAGAAAATCCCCCGCCAAGACCGCTTGCGGAGGCAGTTGAAGCAGCGGCCCAACACCAAGCGGCAGGCTTCTCACCGTCAACCATGGTTAATATAACAGATGATCTTGAAAATATCCAGCCGGGAAGTAAAAAAAACGGAAATTCTGCCTGCCCTGTCCGCCGGCTTGCAAGCGGGGAAAAAACGCGCTATATTACCCGGCAGAGATCATGGTCAAACAGAAAGGTGTTCCAAATGAGATACGACAACTGTATATCCGATATTCTGAGTTCGATCCAACTGCCCCGGATCCCGGATCACGAGATCGTGCTCCAGGCCGTTTCGGGGGAAGAGATCCGCGGAAAGGTCATGCAGGCGGTCGCGGACTGCACACAGCACGGCGGCGGCAGGATCGTCATTCCGCCGGGTTCGTTCCGCTGCAACGGCCCGATCCATCTGCAAAGTCATATCGAACTGCATTTTTCGGAAGGCTGTTTTCTGAAATTCTCCCCGGAACCGGCGCTTTATCTGCCGCAGGTGTTTACCCGCTGGGAAGGTGTGGAACTTTTCAACTATTCGCCGATGATCTACGGCATCGGCCTCACCGACGTCGCCATTACCGGCAAAGGAGTGATCGCCGGCGGTTCGGAGATCCGGCAGGCCTGGAGGAATCTGCAGAAACCCGCCCAGGAACGCAGCCGCTGTCTGGAAGAAAACCATGTGCCCGTAAAGGAACGGCTATTCGGACCGGCTGATTATCTCCGTCCGGCCATGCTGCAGCTGATCCGAACCGAAAGGATCCTGCTGGAAGATCTCACCTTGACCGACAACGCTTTCTGGATGGTGCATCCGGTTTACTGCCGGGACCTCACCATCCGGCGGCTGAATTTGGACTGCATGCTGGTAAACAATGACGGGATCGATCTGGATTCCTGCGAAAACGCGCTGATCGAGGATTCGGTGTTCCGCAACGGCGACGATGCGATTGTGATCAAATCGGGGCGGGATCAGGACGGTCTCCGGGTGGGGAAACCGACCCGGCGGGTCGTGATCCGGAACTGCGTATTTGCCGAAGTCATCCACGGGATCGCCATCGGCAGCGAACTTTCCGGCGGGGCGGAAGAAATTTATGTGCAAGATGTGGACATGGAAACGGTTTACTGCGAAGCGATCTCGTTCAAATCCACCAGAGGGCGCGGCGGCGTGATCCGGGACATCCATCTGGAAAACATCCGCATCGGCACGGCCGGACGGCATTTCATCTGCATCGACAACGACTACAGCAAAATCAATCACGGCGATGCCCTGACCCTGTTCAAAGACATCACGATCCGGAATGTTTTCTGCGGCTGGGCGAAACAGGCTTTCCGTCTGCAGGGAAAACCGGAACTGCCGCTGGAAAATATCCGCATCGAAAATGTGACCGTCGACCGGGCCGATGTCCTGTATGAACTGGACGAATATGCGGAAGACGTCCGTTTCGAACAGGTATCCGTTAACGGCCAGCCTGTTGTGCGCTGACCGCCGGTTTTACGGTTTGAGCCGTCCCGGTTTGCCCTGACGCTTGAGCTGAATGGTCGTGCAGTCCCGGTTGCGCAGCTCTTCCAGGATGCTGCCTTTCCCCGCGAAATGTCCCGCTCCGACCAGGATGAATACGGTCTGTTTCCGCTTGAGCATCTCATAGACCTTCGACGCGATCTGCCGATTGCGTTCCACAAACAGCTTGCGGTGGAATTCGGGGTGTTTGAAAGCCATTTCATTGGTGATCAGGGACAGGTCGTCGGGCACACCCGTTTCCAGCGCGCGGAAGATCCGGTTCATATCCCGTCCCGCATTGGCGAAATCGCGGATGCCTTCCATCAGCAGATGGCCCGCGGCGGCATCGGAAATGTCGCTCATCGCTTTCAGCTGGACCTCGATGTTTTCCAGACTCTCCGCTTTTTTGTCACCGAGATGTTTGGTGAATACACTTTCCAGCCCGAATTCCCGGCTGATCTCCGGATGTTTCATCAGGTAGATGTTGGAGACCTGCACGCTGAGCATCCAGGGACGGAGCCGTTCCAGCAGGGCAGGCTGCATATTGGGTGAATATACGGCATAAAACCGGCAGACCTGCTGAAAATCCGGGGCTCCGATGACCTGGGAAAGCGTCTTCCCGTCGCGGAACAGCCCAAACAGCATCGTCCATTTCGCGATCTCCTGCGGATCCGGCTTGTAGATTTCGAAGTAAATGACCGAAGATGCATCGAATGCCCGGTCGTAAGCTTCATCCAGGGGATACCACTTGGCTTTCCCCGAATGGATGGAACCGGCCAGATATGCCTTGCCCGGCAGGTTCGGCGCGGAAACCTCCCAGATCAGGACTTTGTCTCCTGCGGAAAGCAGAAAAACCAACGAAATCAGAATGAATGTCAGAAGCCGGACCATGATATTCCTTTCAGGTTAAAAAGTATGCATTTCGTAGAGCATCTTGTAGTAGCCGTTCTTCGCCAGCAGTTCGGCGTGGGAACCGTGTTCGACCACTTTCCCGTCGCGCAGACAATAGATCACGTCGGCATGTTTGACCGTCGAAAGCCGGTGGGCGATGATGATGGTGGTGCGCCCCTTGCAGAGTTTTTCCAGCGCTTCCTGCACCAGCGATTCGGATTCGTTATCCAGTGCGGAGGTCGCTTCGTCGAAGATCAGCAGGGACGGTTTTTTCAGGAAAACGCGGGCGATGGCGATCCGCTGTTTCTGTCCGCCGGACAGCCGGACCCCGTGTTCGCCGACCTGCGAATCGAACCCCTGGGGCAGGGACATGACGAAATCGCAGATATTGGCTTCCTTCGCCGCTTCGATCATCTCCTCTTCGGTGGCGTCCGGATTGCCGAACATGATGTTGTCGCGGATCGTGGAATCGAACAGGAACGGCGTCTGCCGCACCACGCCGATGTTTTTCCGGAGCGAACGCAGTTCATAGTCGCGGATGTCGATGCCGTCGATCTTGATGGAGCCGGAGTGGATCTCATAGAACCGCGGGATCAAAGCGCCGAGCGTGGTTTTGCCGGCGCCGGATTCCCCGACCAGGGCGACCGTGCGGCCCGCTTCAGCCTTCAGGGAGACATCATGCAGGATCTCGTCCGTGCCGGAATACTTGAAAGAAACATGTTCGACGGAGAGTTCCCCGCGGAACGAATCCGCCTTGACCGCATCGGGCTTGTCCTCGATTTCGGGTTTCAGCTGGAGCACTTCGTAAAAACGTTCGTAGGCGGACAGCGCCATGTGGAATTGTTCGGCGAACTCCACCAGCCGGAACATCGGCATGGTGATGTATTTCGAATACATGAAGAAGGTCATCACTTCGACCACGGTCGCCTTGCCGTAGCCGGTCAGGATGATCCCGACCCCCACGAACAGCAGCGAGTAGCCGTGAATGAAAAACTGAAGCCCCGAATGGAACATCGCCATGACCGAGAAAATGCCCTCGCGGACATGCCGGTAACGGGAATTGACCTGGCGGAACCGGCTGATCTCCCGGCGTTCATTGTTGAACGATTTGACTTCGCGGATCCCCTGGATGGAATTTTCCACCCGGCTGTTGATCTCGGCGACTTTCCGGCGCGCTGCGCGGAATCCCGTCCGCATTTTTCCCTGAAACATATAGCCCCAGAACAGGATCAGCGGGAACGGCAGCCAGGTGATCAGGGTCAGCAGCGGGTTCAGATACAGCATGATCGCACAGCCGCCGATGAACATCAGCGTCGAGGACAGCAGGTCTTCCGGCCCGTGGTGCGCCAGTTCGGCGATCATCGTCAGGTCGTTGGTGATCCGGGACATGATGTGCCCCGTCTTTTCCCGGTCGAAGTAGCTGAAGGAGAGTTTCTGCAGATGCCGGAACAGGTCGTTGCGCATGTCCGCTTCCATCCGGGTCCCGAGCACATGGCCGAAACGGACGTTGATGTAGGAGGCCGCGGAGGTGAGGATCATCAGGACCAGGATCGCACCGATCACCGCCCAGATCATCGGATAGTTTTTCGCCGGAAGATAGATTTGAAACGCGCGGTAGACCAGCAGCGGGACCAGGATCGTCAGTCCCGAGTTGACCAGTGCGCAGCCCACCGACAGCCGGAAGAGTCCGATATGAGGGTGGTAGTAATGAACGAAATTGCCGACCACTTTCCGGATGTACTCCCAGGTCAGCGGCTTTTTCTCCACATCATCGCTGAAATGAAACGGAGGCATGACTCACTCTCCTTTCAATACGGATTCCAGATTTTTTCTTCCTTCTTCTTCGAGCACGGGATCGAGGATCAGGTCCAGGTTCCCCTCCATCAGGCCGGGCAGGTCGTAAACGGACACTCCGAAACGGTGGTCGGTGCAGCGGCTCTGCGGGAAATTGTAGGTCCGGATCCGCTCGCTGCGGTCGCCGGTGCCGACCTGCTGCCGTTTGGAATCGGCATGCTTGCGCGCCTCTTCCCGCTGCCGGATCTCCAGCAGTTTCGATTTCAGGATGCGCAGCGCGATCTCCCGGTTGCGGATCTGCGACCGTTCCTGCTGGCTCGCCACCGTGATCCCGCTCGGCTTGTGCACGATGCGCACGGCCGAATCGGTCCGGTTCACATTCTGTCCGCCGGGTCCGGAGGAACGGAACGTCGAGATCTCCAGGTCGTCCGGCGACAGCACGATATCGTCCATTTCCTCCGCCTCGGGCAGCACGGAAACGGTGATCGTGGAAGTATGGATCCGGCCGGAGGCTTCGGTCACCGGCACGCGCTGCACCCGGTGCACCCCGCTTTCGAATTTCATCCGGGAAAAAACATCGTCCCCGGACAGCGAAAATGTGGCTTCCTTCACGCCGCCGAGTTCGCTTTCGGAAAGGTCGAGCAGCTCGAATTTCCAGCCGCGGCGTTCGGCATATTTGGTATACAGCCGGAACATGGAGCCGGCGAACAGCGCGGCCTCCTCGCCGCCCGCGGCGGGACGGATCTCCACGATCGTATTCCGGGCATCGTTCGGGTCCGGCGGGAGCAGCATCGCCCCAAGCTGTTTTTCCGCCTGGGCGATCTTTCCTTCGAGCTCGGCGGTATCGGACGCGATCAGCTGGCGCAGGGATTCGTCCTGTTCGGTCTGCAGCATTTCGTGATTGCCGGCGAGTTCCCGAAGCGCGCGCGACCAGTCGTCATACAGCTGGAAGAACGCTTCCAGACGCCCGCGTTCGCGCGAAAGTTTGCGGCAGAGCGTCCGGTCCGAATAGATCTTCGGATCGGAAAGCTGCCGTTCCACTTCGGCATGGCGCCCTTTCATCTCGGCGAGTACGCCGGACAGGTCCTGCGGGGTCATCTCATCGGTCCTTCACATCCATAAAAAAACCCGTTCCAGCTCCCGTATGACCCCCTCTTGCGAGGTCGGATGGTAACGGGGTGAACGGGTTTTTTCTGCCGTCAGAACGATTACTGGGCGTTCTTTTTGTAACGGCGGTTGAATTTCTCCACGCGGCCGGCGGTGTCGACCAGTTTCTGTTTGCCGGTGAAGAACGGGTGGCAGTCGGCGCAGATACCCACTTTGAACTCTTTGCGGGTGGACATAATGTTCCAGACTTTGCCGCAGGCGCAGGTCACTGTCGCCGGGCCGTAACTCGGATGCACATCTTTTTTCATTTACAACCTCATCATTATGGTTAATTGTATGAATCTTTTTTCATTCCCGATCCGGCGGGAAGACACAATATCCCACCAACCGTAATTGCATAATATAGCACAGTTTTCACACAATGCAAATCAAACTTGGAAAAAGCCCGGATTTTTTCCGGATTTCCGCAGCGGTCAAAGCAGATCCCGGATTTTTTCCGCCAGATTCAGCCCCATCAGGGCATGACCGTAATTCTTCGGATGCACCCAATCCGCGCCCAGCGCGCAGCAGTCGGTCAGGATATCGCTGCCTTCCACCAGATGCAGATTTCCCCGGGTCCGGTATTTTCCGTAGAGTTCCCGCAGAATTTCGCAGAACACCGTGTCCCGTTTTTCGTCCCCCCGGTCTTTCAGGAACGCCGGACGGTACCAGGAGGGAAAGATCGTGAGCAGCACCAGCGGTTTTTCCGGATGCCGGGAGGTGAATACCTCCAGCAGATGATCGACCCGGCCCCGGAATTCTTCACTGACGATGGAGCCCAGGGCATTGATCCCCAGTTCGAATACCGCCAGATCCCAGCCGTCCAGCGATGCCATCCAGTCCGAAAGTTCCGGTTCCACATGGCACGCACCGCTCAGTCCGAGATTGATCAGGTCCGCGCCGAGGCGGCAGCAGGCCACCGACGGAAAGCCGTCCAGCGTGGAATTGGTGATGGACGATCCGTAAAAAAAACAGGTTTTTGCGGGTTTTTCCGAGGCTTCCGGCGGCCGGACGGCGTGCCCGAAAGTTTCGATGCCGCAGTAGATCAGGCTGCCGCGCTGGGAAACCACCCGGCAGACATTCGGCGCAAAGCCGATCCCCGGACCTTTCCGCAGATACTCGTCTTTGATCCTCGGGAGCACCGGCGGCGGAGAAAACATCACCGTGGAGATCTCGCCCGGCTTGAGCCAGTGGGTCTGATAGAGGAAATTCCCGAAAAAAATCCGGATTTCCAGCAGTTCCAGCCCGAATTCCGGCTTGATCGCGGAAAGGGTAAGTCGAATATTCTTCGCATCGGTCACGAACCGGATTTCCGCCGTCACGGTATCGGCAGCGATGAATTGGGCCCGGCTGTTGAGCTTGCCCGCCACGGCGTCCGGGATCCGGGCCGGCAGCCAGCCGTCGAATCCCGGCATTTTCCGTAGCTCCGCCGCATGAAATTCCAAATTGTCTCTGATGATCATTTTTTTCCCTTATTTCGTAGGATTTTTTGCGGAGTTCCCGGAGGGCTTTCTGATCCGCAGCCCGATATCCGTCAGCTCCAGCGTAGTGAGCATTTCCGGCGTGCGTTCCTTCAGATTGGTCAGACGGCCGGCCTGATGCTCGATGGCCTTTTCGAAGAGGTTGCGGACAAATCGGCCGTTGCCGAAGTGCTTGCCCTGTTTCTTCCGGAGATACGCCATACAGGCGACGAGATTTCGGTCCATTTCCTTCGACAGGGTATAATGGCTGCGTTTGGCGAACAGTCTGAACATGTCGGCCAGTTCTGCATTGGTGTAATCCGGGAAATGGATGTAGCGGGTGAAGCGGGAATTCAGGCCCGGATTGGCGTCGATGAAATTCTTCATCTCGTCGGAATATCCGGCCACGATCACCACGAGACGGTCGCGGTCGTCCTCCATGCGTTTGAGCAGCGTGGCGATCGCTTCCTGACCGTAATCCTGACCGCCTCCGCCGACCAGGGTGTAGGCTTCATCGATGAAGAGGACGCCGCCCAAAGCGCGGTCGATCACCTCGTTGGTCTTGGCGGCGGTCTGCCCGACGTATTTGGCGACCAGACCGGAGCGGTCGGTTTCGACCAGATGGCCTTTTTCGAGGATGCCGAGCGCCTTGAAGACGCGAGCCATGATCCGGGCGACGGTGGTCTTGCCGGTGCCGGGGTTGCCGGTGAAGACGCAGTGATAACTGATCTTGGCATTCTTCATGCCGGCCTTTTCGCGTTCCCGGGCGATCTGGCAGAATTCCGCCATTTTGCGGACCTCGTTCTTGACCGATTTCATGCCGATCAGCTGGTCCAGTTCGCCCAGCACCTGCTGCACGGAAACTTCCTTCTGTTCGATGACCGCTTCGGGCGGGATCACATCGGCGGAGGTCAGGCTCATCAGCTGCTCCTTGGACAGATTCTTTTGCGAGGCGAGGCGCATGGCCTGCCGTTCGACCGCGCTTTCAAAAAGATTGCGGACGAACCGGCCGTTGCCGAACCGCGGATCAGGATGGAGCGTGACTTCCTTCATGTATTTGAGCAGATTTTCCTCCAGTCCGGGAGCGAGCGTGAACTGGTTCTTTTTGGCGCGCATCTTGAACATGTCGACCAGTTCCTGAGCGGAATAATCGGGGAAATTGATGTAGCGGTTGAATCGGGACTGCATGCCGCTGTTGGCCTCGAGGAAGAGGCGCATTTCCTTGGAATAACCGGCCACGACGACGATCAGACGGTCGCGGTCATCTTCCATGCGTTTGAGGAGCGTGGCGATCGCTTCCTGACCGTAATCCGATTTGCCGCCTCCGGCCAGCGCGTAGGCTTCGTCGATGAAGAGGACGCCGTCCAGTGCGGAATCGATCAGCTTGTTGGTCTTGATCGCGGTCTGTCCGACGTAACTGCCGACCAGGCCGGACCGGTCGGTCTCGACCAGATGGCCGGATTTCAGGATCCCCAGTTCGCGGTAGATGTCGCCGAGAATGCGGGCGACGGTGGTCTTGCCGGTGCCGGGGTTGCCGGTGAAGACGCAATGATAGGAGATCGAGGGAACTTTGAGCCCCTGGGCTTTGCGGGCCTGCACGATTTTGGTGTAATCCACCAGTTTATGGATCTCGGCCTTGACTTCCCGCAGTCCGATCATGCTGTCCAGTTCGGCCAGGGCCTGTTCCAGCGTCCGTTTGGGCGGAGCTTTCGGCCGGGTGCCGGAATCGCTGGTGACCGGAGCCTTTTCGGTTTTATCCTTGGCGTCTTTTGCCGGAGCGGATTTGGCTTTTGCCTCCGTTTTCGCCTCAGTTTTGGTTTTTGCCTCGGCAACAGTCTTTTTCCCGGATTTTTCGGATTTGTCCGGCAGCGCAATTGCCGCAATGACGGCGATGAGAATGATCACCCCGCAGCCGATTCCTATACGTTTCATGATCGGGCTCTCTCCTTCCTTTGATCTGTCATTCAACAGTTTGACATATAAGTTAATGCGCAGTTGACAGTTTGTCAAATAACAAATGGGGAAATCGGTTAAATTCGGGATCCACGATGGCGAACGTTCCGCGCAATTTTCATCGGTGATTGTTGAAAGAATTGAAAGAGGAATTGAAGTGACAGCTGAATGGCGGTAACTGTTTTTGAAAACACCTGCCGCTTTTGAGGTAATGCCGCCTCAGCTGTCACCGGATCTTGCTTCACTATTCAAAAAACAGCTGTCCGGCGGCAGTGATCCGGACGCTCCGGCGCAGATCGAGCATGTGATTCTGCGGGGTATGACCGTAGGGGAAACCGCTGAACACGGGTACGGGGATGCTTTCCGCAAATTCCCGGATCACGGCTTCTTCCTCCTCGCCGCAGCCGTTCAGACGTCCGAACACGACCGCGGCGCAGTCTTTGAAAAAGCCGTCCGTGCGCAGCTTTTCCCATTCGGCGGTGAC
>SUWI01000047.1 GCA_015061565.1 Lentisphaerota bacterium | reverse complement strand
TTTGCCGCGGACCGGAAATTCTGTTCCCAATGCAGCAGTCAGATCCGGCCGGGACAGCGCTACATGATCTCCAACGGCAAGGTCTTCTGTTCCCGGGAATGCTATATCCAGACTCTGCCGGAATGCACGATCTGCGGAAAACGTTCCTTCACCGGCGGCATTTACGCCATGGACCATTCCTTCTTCGCCTGTACCGACTGCATGAAACTGCCCCGCTGTTTCTCCTGCCAGCTCCCCACCCGCTCGGGGACCAGGCTTTCCGCCGGACGGGTCATCTGCGCGGAATGCGGCATGACCGCGGTTTCCAGTCCCGCGCAGGCCGAAGCCCTTTTCCGGGAAGTCCGCGACACCATGCGGTTTTCTCTCGGGATCGTCACGAAACATCCGATCCGTCTGACCCTGACCGATCCGATCACACTGCATAAGCTCTCCGGCGCCGGGTCCGGCCAGCTGGTGGAACAGGGGCTTTTCCGTTACAATGTCGATGTCGAACGGGTCACTACCCGCGATTACCTTGGACGGAAAACGGGAGAAAAGCTTTACAAGAAAAATGAAACGGTCGAGATCTTTGTGCTGGATCACCTCCCGAAGAGCCGCATGGAACATGTCATGGCGCATGAATTGGCCCATGACTGGATGACCGCATTCTATCCCGGTATCCGCGAAGATTGGATCAAGGAAGGTTTCGCCGAATATATCGCCTGGCGGTATAACCGGTATAAAAAACGCAATAAGCTCAATACCCGGGTCGAGAACAATACCGATCCGGTTTACGGAGAAGGGTTCCGCCGCATCCGCAAAATCGCCCAGAACCGCGGTTTCGCCGGATTGAGAAAGTTCCTGGAATTCAAAAGCAAACAGAATCGGAAAGAGTGAGTCGCATCATGGCTGATCATCCATTTACCACCCTGGTCGTCGGGGACATCGGAGTCAACTGTTACCTGGTCCCCGGACCCAAGTCCGGCAATCTTTACATCATCGATCCCGGCGATGACGCCGCGGACATCATCGCCGCGGCGAAGGATTTCACGTATTCGGAAGCCGTCATCCTGCTGACCCATGCCCATGTCGACCATATCGGCGCCTGCGGGGCGGTCGCCAAAAAACTCGGCATCACCAGAGTCTGTCTGGATCCCGCCGACTCCGAACTTTATTCCAGTCCGGAAAATCACCTGCTGCCGTACCTGCCGCCCGCCAAAAACCTCCCGCCCGTCATCGATTTTTATCCGCAGGAGGATTTTTCCGTGATCCAGACTCCCGGCCATACTCCCGGCAGCGTCTGCCTCTGGTTCAAGGATTACAATACCCTCTTTACCGGCGACACGCTTTTCCAGGGTTCGGTCGGCCGGACCGATCTGCCCGGCGGCAATTATGACGACCTGATGCGCTCCATCCATGAAAAACTGATGGTTCTGCCCGACGACCTGAAGGTCTTCCCCGGACATCAGTACTGGAGCACCATCGGCCGCGAAAAAAGCTCCAATCCGTATCTGGCCTGACAGGATTTGCGCGTATGATCCAGATCTACACCGGCGACGGCAAAGGGAAAACCACCGCTTCGACGGGCCTGACAGTCCGGGCGCTCGGCGCGGGCCTGCGCGTTTTCTTCGCCCAGTTCATCAAAAACGGTTCCAGTTCGGAGATCCGTTTTCTGAAAGAGCATGGCGGCGAAAGGTTCACGTATTTCACGCGCGGCAGCGGCAAATTCATCATCGGCGATCCCCCGCCTGAGGAATGCAGCCGCGCCGCCGAGACTTTGAACGCATTGAAAGAAGCTTTGAATTCTGGACGATATGATCTTGTCGTCGCCGATGAAATCTTAGGGTCGCTTCAGGCCCGTCTTTTTTCATCGGACGATTTGAAAATCCTGCTGGATACCGCTGATGCCCATCCGGAGGTCGAACTGATCCTGACTGGACGAAATGCTCCTGATTTTGCGGTCGAACGTGCCGGCCTGGTCTCGGAAGTCAAATGCGTGAAACATTATTACACCCAGGGGCGTCCCCCGAAAAAAGGCATCGAATTTTGATCCATCACATACTGAACAGGAGGCATGATGAACCGTCAGTTTCAATCCTATTATTTGGACAGCCCGCTGGTGAAAGGGCGGATCTTCGATATCTTCGAACCGGAAAAGATCACCAAGGACACCGCGGTGTTTTTCGTTCACGGCGGCGGGTGGCATGGCGGGTCGCGCACCTTCTGCCATGAATTCATGCAGGAACTCAACAACCGCGGCTGGCTCGCGGCTTCCACCGATTACCGGCTGAGCGGCGTGACCGCTTTCGATCAGCTGCAGGACATCCGCGAAGCATACGACCGGTTCGTTACCTGGCTGAAACGACATGGCCGTCCGCTGAAGATCGCGGTTTACGGGGAATCGGCCGGCTCGCATCTGGCTTCGCTGCTGCTTTTTGCCGAACCCGGCGAATGCGGCGAAAAATGTCAGTTCGAAAACGAATGGGTGAAACCTGTCCAGGGTATCCTGCATGCTACGCCGTATGATTTCCTTCCGAACGACTGGATGATGCCGCAGTTCTGGGCTACCATGCAGGGGATCGCGGGCAAGCCTTACAGCGAAGACCCCGCCCGCTATGAACGGCTGTCCTTGAAAAATTATGTACGGAAGAACAATCCGCAGACTTTTTTCATCGAAGCGGGCATGGAGCACTTGTTCCCCTCGGAAAATACCCGTAAGATCGCCGAAGCGCACCGGTCGATGGGGATCCGTTCGCATTGGAAAGTCTATCCCCGCGTGGAACACGGTTTCTTTTACGAGCTGAAACGCCGCGAACAGCTGGCGGCGTTCGAAGATCTCTGTCTCTTCCTGGACGGCAAACTGGAGACGTTCTGAGGGGATGAACAAGCCGTTGCCCCATGGCGGTTCCCGGGCGGCGGATCTGCCGTTCGAAAGCGATCTGGCCAGGGATGATGCGGAATACGAGTTGTAAACTCCGGTTTTACTTCTGCCCGTAATACGCGTTGGCGCCGTGCTTGCGCTCGTAATGCTTGCGCACCAGCGTCTGCTTCAGCGGCGGATTGTCCGGATGCAGCATTTTCGTCAGATACGCCATCTTGCAGAGTTCTTCCAGGATGATCGCATTGTCCAGCGCGGCCTGACCGGTTTTGCCCCAGGTGAAAGGCCCGTGTCCGGCCACCAGCACCATCTGCACTTCGGCCGGATCCAGTTTCCGTCCGGTGAAAGTATTGACGATCTGATTGCCGGTTTCGATCTCGTAATCGCCTTTGATCCGTTCGTCTTCCATGAAATCGGTGCAGGGGATCGGCACGCTCATGGAATCGGCATGGGTGGTGCCCCACAGCGGCACATCATACGCCGCTTGCGCCCAGGCGGTCGCGAAGGTGCTGTGGGTATGGACCACGCCGCCGATGTTCGGAAACGCGCGGTAGAGCACCAGATGCGTCGGCGTGTCGCTGGACGGCCGCGCCGTGCCTTCGACCGGCCGGCCGTCTTCCAGCGACAGGACGGGAATGTCCGCCGCCTTGAGTTCGGAATACTTGACTCCGGACGGCTTGATTGCCATGACTCCGCGTCCGCGGTCCGCGATGCTGACATTGCCGAAGGTCTGCTTGATCAGCCCCGAATCCGCCAGCTGCATATTCAGTTCATAGCACTGTTCGCGCAGTTCCCGGTACATGGTCAGAATTCTCCGAAGGAGTTCCAGTCGAGCTCGACCGGAGCTTCCGCGTTCAGGATGGAATCCATGTGCATCATCAGCGGGAACTGTTTCGGATCGGCCTTGCCGGTTTTGGCGTTGCGCCGCAGGAATTCCGCCACGCGGGTGATGATGGCGACCGCTTCGAGCGTGACGCCGCTCAGGACTTCCTTGACTTGCGTGTATTTCATGCCGCGTCCGAGCAGGGTGCCGAGCCGGCGGGTGCGTCCGCCGAATACCGTAACATACAAATCGCCCGCGCCCGGCAGTCCGGAAACCAGATTGCCGTTGCCGCCGAGCAGATTCACCAGCCGGCGCATTTCCAGACAGCTCTGCGCGAACAGCGCCGCCTGCGGATTGTAGATCGGATTCAGGTCCGGCGCGCCCGGAATGCAGTTTTCGGTAATGCCGCGGGCATCCGTGATCCCTTTTTCCTTTTCGGCCAGTCCCACCGCCAGGGAAACGCCCATGGCATAAGCGTTTTTCAGCGCCACGGAACATTCCACCGCGATCGTGTCGTCCGTCGGGATGATATGGTAATACGAGGTCCCGAAGATGTCTTTGGCTTTTCTGGCCGCCTCGATATCCTTGCTGCAGTAATAGACCATCGTGTGTTTCCGGTCGAACATTTCGAAGCAGATGCACGGTCCGCCGACCGCGACGAATTTCAGGTCTGGACGTTTCGAGGCAAAATAATGCGGGAAGACTTCCAGGGCGCCGTCGTCGGTCAGCCGCATGCCTTTGGTGATGGAGACCACCAGCACGCCCTTGGGCAGGATCGGCAGGATGTTTTCCGTGAACCAGTCCACCCCGAAACTGCTGATGCCCGCCAGGATCACGTCCGCGTCCTTCAGGGCTTCCTGCAGTTCAGCGATATAATACGGGGTTGCCACGCCGGCGAAACTCCGTTTGAGCGTGGGATGGTCCTTGCCCGCTTTCAGGGCCGCGATGATATGATCGTCCAGCGGCGAACCGACCAGACGCACCTGATGTCCGTTGTCCGAGGCCGGCCGCGCCATTGCCGATCCCATCATGCCCGATCCGATGATTGTGATGTTGCTCATGATCCTGTTCCTCCTGTTATTTCCGGTCCCGTTCCGCCAGGACCAGTTCCGGGTTGTTGCTGGTAACACTGTCCACACCGAAGCCCGCTTGTTTGCGGAATTCCTCGGCCGTATCCACCGGCCACGCATCCACCTCGGTATTGACCGAATGGAAACCGGCCACCACTTCCGCGGTCACGTTCTCGCGGTAGATCCCCACCGAATCGAAGATCCGGTAGTCTTCATAGTTGAATTCTTTCAATTTCGTGCTGGGATTGCCGTGGACCAGGATCTCGGGATGCCGTTTTTTCAGCTCTCGGAGCAGGTCCAGATGAAAACTGACCAGCGTGAAACGGCCGGTCATTTTCCGCTTGAACAGTTCCCCGAGCACCTGTTCGGCATAATCGAGGGAATCCACTTTGAGTTCCACCAGATGGAACAGCTGCGGGTTCAGCTTGTTCGCCAGGTCCAGGACTTCGCAGAATTCGGGGATCCTGGTTCCGGCGAAACGTTCCGATTTCCAGCTGCCGAAATCCAGCTTGCGCAGTTCCGCAAAGGTCATTTTGGCGATCTCTCCGGTCCCGTTCGAGGTCGAATCGACCGTGGGATTGTGGCAGACTGCCAGATGGCCGTCCGCAGTCAGGTGCAGGTCATATTCGATCCGGTCGCAGCCCAGTTTGATCGCCGCCTCGAAGGACGGCAGCGTGTTCTGCGGATATTTTTCGAAAAATCCGCGGTGTCCGCAAATCTTGATCTTTTTCATGATGATGTCCCTTCCGGTTTGAATCATTCAGCCGTTACCATACTGCTTCGAAGCATAAAAACAATCATTTTTCTGCCATTCGATCATTATTTTTTAGATAAAATCGGTTTTTATGACTGTTTTTTCGAGTATCGGTCATTGATTTTGATCGTTTTGATGTTATAGTAATTGAAGAACAAAGGGAGAAACCGGCAATGAAACGCGACCGATTGCAGCAGATGGTGATCGATCTGCAGAGCCTGCGCGAGATCACCACCTTGCAGGCCTGCGAAAAATATCAGGCGAGCGAGGCCACGATCCGGCGGAATTTCAATGAACTGGCGGAAGCCGGACTGGCCGTCCGCACGCACGGCGGGATCCGGATCCTGGAAAAACAGCAGATGCCTTCGGTTCCCTATGCGCTCCGCGAGACCTGGAATGCCGATGAGAAAAAGAGGATCGCCGCCGAGGCGGTCAAGCTGATCCGGCCTGACCATACGGTGATGCTGTACGGCGGTTCGACCACGGAACAGCTGGGATATTTTCTGAAAGACGGACGGATTATCACCAACTTTCCGGAACTGTGCCGGATCCTGCGGCTGCGTTTTCCCACGGGGGAGGGGCCGCAGGTGATCCTGACCGGCGGACAGCTCAATTACCGGACCGGCCTGCTGGAAGGTCCCGCCCTGCGCCGTTCCCTGGAAAATTATCAGGCGGACATCGGTTTTTCCTCCGCTTTCGGGATGGACGGGACCGGTCTGCTGGACATCAGCGACGAATGTTCCGAACAGATCGCACTGATGCTGGAAAGATCGGCGGTCCGGGTGATCTTGGCCGACCATACCAAATTCGGCAGAAAAAGTTTCTGCCGCTGTCTGCCGTGGGGGAAGATCGGTATCCTGATCACGGTCTTCGATCCGGAAAACCACGAATATTACAAAGCGGTCCGGGAATGCGGCGTCCGGATCATTTTTGCCGATGCCGACAACGGTAAGCTTAAGGAGAAATAAGATGAACGAGAAAGAATGTGAACCCTGGATCAAGGCGCCGGATAAACTGCTGGTGCTGCTGGCCGGACAATCCAACATGGCGGGCCGGGGTTATGCCGGACCCGATGACCTGACTGTGATCCCGAACCTGCTGATGATCCGTCCCGACGGCAAATGGCAGGCCGCGATCGAACCGATCACGAAGGACCGGAAATTTATCGGCACGTTCAGCGCATCCGGTGAAAAAATCGTCAGCGACGATCCGTTCGAAACCGTGCTGCCGCAAGGCGATCAGAAAGTCTGCGGTGTTGGACCCGGCCGCACGTTCGGCCGTCTGCTGGCGGAAGCCAATCCGGACCGCGCGGTCGGCCTGATCCCGTGTGCGGTCGGCGGCACTTCCATCCGCGCCTGGATGCCCGGCGGATCCGATGACTGGGATCCGGATAATTTTCCGTATGACCAGGCGATCCGGAAAGCCGCCGAAGCGCAGAAAAGCGGCCGGATCGTGGCCGTGCTGTGGCATCAGGGGGAAAACGACGCGGTGAAGCAGACGGAACATTATCTGGAAAAACTCCGGACCGTGGTCCAAAATTTCCGGCGCGATCTCCGGCTCGGACCCGAGGTGCCTTTCATCGCCGGAGACCTGGCCTCCTTCTATGAGGAAAAAATCGCCGCGCATGTCGGCATTGTGGACGATGCGCTGGCCGCGCTGGCCGCGGAAGATCCGTCCTTCCTGACCGTTACGACCAAGGACCTGAAGGACCGCGGCGACCGGCTGCATTATGATACCGCGTCCCAGCATGAGTTCGGGAAACGCCTGTTCGCCGCCTGGCAGGATTACCGGAAAAAATTTGAAACAGCAAAATAAAGGAACGAAGGCAAGGTTGTCATGAAAGAACGGAATTCTCTTTATGCCGGGCTCCGGATCGGCTGGCTCGATCTGGATGCGGCGGCCAGTTCGGAAATTTATGCCGATGGAAAAAAACTGGAACTGAGCTGGAAGAAAATTTCGGCTGACCGTTTTTCCGCGGAACTGGAGTTCGGCGTGCTGAACGTGGAGATCGTCCGGTTCGCCAGCGGGATCCGGATCGTGAGTTCGCTTGACCTGACCGGAAAATTGCCCGAGAAGGTGATCTTCACGCCGCTGGTGATCCCCGAATGCGAACCTGACCATGTCTATTTCTGCGGGGAGAAAATGGGACGCACGCTGACGGCGAAACTGCCGCTGGCGGAGCCGCGGGGTTTCGAAGGGCGGCATGCGAGCGCTCTGACCCGTGGCGGTGAGACGGTCATCATGACTTCGCCGCTGGTCCAGCATTACGACAACCTGTTCCGCGGATCCGGCGAGGGCGGCCGGATGACCTCCTGGCGGATCGATTTCGAACTGCTCCACCTCGATCCGCCCCGGCGCCTCGAATTCGATCCCGTTACGGTCCAGTGCGGCGACGGACTGGAGATCATGGAAAAATACGGCACGGACAATGCCGAGGTCAAATACGATTTTTCCGCCCCGCCGGAATACGGCTGGAATTCCTGGGATTATTACCGCTGGACCATAACCGAAGACGAGGTGATGAAAAACGCGGAATTCATCGCCGCCGATCCCGTGCTGAAACAGCATGTGAAACGGATCATCGTCGACGACGGCTGGCAGTATTGCTACGGCGAATGGGAAGCGAATCCGTGTTTCCCGGGCGGGATGAAAAAACTGGCGGAACGGCTGCACAAGCTCGGGTTCAAGCCCGGCCTGTGGCTGGCTCCCGCGATCGTGGAACCGCACTGCCGCATCGCCCAGATGGATTATGATATGCTGGGCTGTTCCGAGGGCGGACAGCCTTGTCTGGGTTTTGCATGCATGGAACGGCGGGGGTTCGTGCTGGATCCGACCGTGAAGAAATCGCAGGATTTCCTGACTGCGCTGTTCGACCGCTATGCCGGGATGGGATATGAATATTTCAAGCTGGATTTTCTCCATGCCACACTGACGGCGAAACGTTTCCACGACCGCAGCGTGCCGCGCTGCCGGATCCTGCCGATGCTCATGGAAGCGGTGGCCCGCGGCGTGGCGGGCCGGGCGGAGATCCTCGGCTGCAATTATCCCTTCTGCAGCGGAAACACCTGCGTCCGGTCCGTGCGGGTCGGCGGCGATATCCATTCCCGCTGGGACTGCATCTGCCACAACACCGTTTCGGCGGCAGGGCTCTTTTGGGCGAACAAACGGCTGTGGCTCAACGATCCGGATTTCGCCCTGTGCCGCAGTCTGGACACCTCGAACGACCCCGATATCCAGCGGCTGAATCCCTGCCTCGTCTTCTGCCGGCCCGCAGATGAATTCAAATCCCTGAACGATTACAAGCTGGTCACCTCCAAACTGAATGAACAGCTGGTCCTGCTTTCTCTGGTCCTCATGACGGGCGGCGCGGTCAATCTTTCGGACAATATGCCGCTGCTCAACGAACAGGGGCTGGAACTGGCGCGGAAAACGGTCGCCGCCGAATCCGGATACGCCTGCCGTCCGCTGGATCTATTCGAGCATGAACTGCCGGTTTACTGGACTCAGAAGCTGAAGAAAGGCGGGCGGGTCCTGGTGATCAACTGGACCGACCGGGCGCAGGAGATCCCGTTAGACTGGAAACGGCTGGCTCCGGGTGTATCCGAGGTCATGGATTTCTGGAACGGCAAGACCGAAAAATGCCTGGACCGCATCGGTCTGGAACCGCACAGCTGCAAACTGTGGGAATTCTGAGGCCATTCTGCGGGATCAATGGTTTCGACCGACAGAAATGCTCCTCAGCAGGCTGACTCTGTCTCCATTGAGCCATTTGGAGCCATGCACTCCCGCAGGACGATTCCGCTGCAGTTGACTGCGGATACGACTTTAACATCTTCCGGAAGTCTTTTACCCTGCAGGGAAACCTGGCGGAAACAGGCGCCTGAAACATTTTTCAGGTAAAAAGCTGCCGGCGAGGGGGAGTTTTCACTGACCCGTTCTTTTCCTCCGCCGGGGATCTCCGAGCAACTGATCTGCCAGTCGGTAAAATTCAGATCGGAAATATCGCCCGGAGCTTGGCCGATGATCATAGCGCCGAAAAGTCCGCGGCTCCGGATCTGCGAAAACGAAATGCGTCGGATGGGCTGCAAAGCCGGACCCGTCGCCCGGCCGGAATTGATCAGGATACGCAGCGGATTGCTGCATTCCATATAAAGGTTGCGGAATTGGATATCTTCGATCAGGACGCCGGAATCGGGAGAATATTTGCTGCACAGGGTGATCCCGCAGCGGGTGTCATGGACCACGAGATCGGAAAATACCGCCGCCCGAACCGTCCCGCTGCCGACGCCGATGCGGACCGCATTGCAGGTGGATTTCAGGATGCAGCCGGTGACGGTTATGAATTCGCACTTGCGTTTCTTTTTCAGCGGAAGATCGTAACCGCGCAGGGTGATTGCGTCATCTCCCGTATCAATAATACATCCGGTCACAGTAACGAAACGGCAGCAGTCTATGTCAATGCCGTCGCCATTTCGGGTATATTTCCAGTTGTAAATATGCAATCCCCGTATGATGACATTTTCACAGCCATGGAGGAAACAGGTCCAGTAAGGCGCATTCAGGAGCCGGACCCCTTCAATGGTGACGTCATGGCATTCACAGAAATAAAGCATTTGTCCCGGACGCCATGGGATCGGCGTGGAATAAATCTCAGTGCGATCCTGACAGTCTGGGTAAAACGCGCCGCGGCTGCCGTCAATGGCCCCCGTGCCGGTAATTGTCACGCAGCTCTGTTCCACGGCAACAATCAGATGAGCGCCGGAGACCGATTCGATGGAGAATGCGGTATTCTGCGGACAGAAATCATCACGGTTGTAATCTTCCCGGTCGGGACTGGCGAGGATTACAGCACCGGGATCCAGATGAAGTCCGCCGCCGCTTTTCAGATAAATAGAGCCTGTCAGATAGGTCCCCGCGGGGAAATAGACCATCCCGCCCGCATCGATAGCCTTCTGGATTGCCGCAGTGTCCTTGGTTACGCCGTCGCCGGCAGCCCCGAATTGTCTGACATTATTCACGGTCGACTCCTGTTCATTGTCGTTTTGGCTTCAGCAGCGTCGCAGGATCGTCCGAAAGGATCGGTATGAGCGGCGCATGCATGCGGATCATAGTCTCCCAGACAGCCTGCCGGATGTCAATGGCCCAGACTTGATCTTCGGAGGACTTTTTACAGCGGACGGGAAGGATTTCGGCAGAAGCGATCTTCTTTTTCTCCGCGCGGATCTTTCCCGCGGGATCAATAATCCTGACATCCGCACCGGGCCGGGCGGAGACCGTGAAGGTGAATTTGTCCGTGCCCGTCGGAACCGTGAAATACATCCGTCCGCAAGGTTTCACTAAAACGGTTTCCCCGTCTTTCGCCAGCAGACCGGACGGGAAATCGGAACGGATCTCCAGGGCATTGATCCCCGGATTGAATTTGACCTGATAAATGCCGGTTTCTTCCGGAATGAACGAATGCTCCAGCCAGTCGGTCTGTTCGTAGGAGAGAGTTTTCTTTTCGAGTTCGCGTCCGGACGGGCTTTCAATGACCAGATCTCCTTTCGATTTGTAGAATTTCAGGACTTTGGTCCAGAAGGAGATTTGCCGGCCTTTTGTTCCCTGCAGCAGGAATATTCCCCGCCGCCGCAATGGCATTCTGCCTGTTTTGACGGATGCTGCCGCTCCTTTGACGGGAACCAGTGAGTTCAGATCGGGAAGATCCGGTTTTTTCAGCGATCTCAGCTCAGCGAGTCTCGCCCTGCATTGCTCGACAATCGGTCGGAAATCCACTTGTTTTCCGTTATTCAGAAATGTTCCTTTAAACGGTGTGACGCAGCGGGCGCTCCCGTCGAACCGCAATGCCAGGGCCTGCCGTTTCGATCCCGGAGAAACGATGCGGACGTTGTCGAAAACGATCTCCCCAATCTCCCGGTCGTGATTGCCGCTGCTGATGACCGCGACTGCGGACCGGCTCAGCTCATTGACTTCAGTCAGGGCGGGAAGGGCAAGCTCCGTATCTTTGATCTGGATGGAAAATTTTTCCGCCGTGATGTTGGTGAACATCAGCGGGTTCGAAAGCCGGCAGTTTTCGATGACGATGCGGCCTTGGCATCCGCTGCCGGCGGGTTTCATGGCCTGGACCCAGAGCGCCAGCGCATTGTTTTCGGTCTTCCGGCAGTTCCGGAGGGTCACGGAAACCGGTTTTGAACTGGCATTGAGGTTGTTGACGGCCACCGTGACCGCATTGAATTTGTTGTTGAGGAAGACGCAGTCCTCGATCAGGATGTTGGAAATGCTTTCGTCCGGGAAATTCGGCTCCATGTCGATACCCCCGCTGGGCGGCATGTGCCGCGCATTCAGGAAACTGCATTTCCGGATGGTGATGTCTTCCCCGGAAACGATGCTGATCCCGAGCCGGTTGTTGTTGTCGAAGACCACATTTTCTATCAGCACATCGCGGCAGGGATTTTTCCGGTTGCCCATGGCCAGACCGTCACCGCCGGTATCGCGGACCGTCAGATTGGCGATCCTGACATTGCGGCAGCCGGCAAGATAAATGCCGTGCCGGTATTCCGACAGCTTGTAGAGTTTCTGGTCGTTGTAGTCGTCGATATGCATGCGGAGGATATTGTCTCCTTCGCCGCGGAGAGTGAAGTTTTCCAGCCGGCTGCCTAAGAACAATCCCAGCCAGGTAGGCTTGAAGGCGCCTTTTTTCGCCTCGATCACGGTTCCTTTGGCCAGAACGATTTCCTGATTTCCCGCCAGCCGGATCGTCCGGGAGATGATCCACGGTTTTCCCATATTGGGAACGGTCAGGATTTTCGCACCCGAATTGACGGCATTCTGGAGACAGTCGGTCGCATCGTTTTCATCGAATCCCCACCAGGAGGCAATCGCCTCCGTCCGGATCCCTTTTCTGACCTCCTCAATCCTGGCCTGATCCGGTCCCGCCGCGGCAACGGTCAACGCGAGCAGCAGAAATCCGGCGAAAATGAAAGATCTTCTCATAAATGGTGTTCCTTATTTTGATTTTTCGAGCTGTTGTTGGGCTTCGGAAACCGGCAGTTCATGCACTGCGGTCTCTCCCGGACCGATCATCTGATCACGGTATTTCCTGGGCGTTTTGGAGTTGTTCATCAGGAACAATACGGATCTGCCCCGGTATTCTACGATCTGCGCCTCATCCGGAGCCCAGCCGGAAATATGGCTGTCCAGGCGTTTTCCAAAACGGAACCAGTCTTCATACCGGGCAATGATTTTTGAAACTGCGGCAATGGCCTGAAGCGACTTGCCGTCGAACAAAGAGTATTCGTAGAGCAGGACTCCTCCAGTGGCATCCAGAGCGCGCCGGAGCAGCAGTGCAGGCGTGAACGGTTCCGGGAATGCCCGGCTGGCGAGCTGATACGGACGGATGATCGCACCCGTGACCAGGGGGGTGCCCCGGAGGGCCTCGCGGGTAGCTTTCAACAGCTTTTCCGACCGGCCGTAGCCGCATTCCGCCATGTCGATGATGCCGGGAAACAGAGACCAGTCGATCCCGTAATGACGTTTGGTTTCCTCGCTCTGATAGCCGCTGTAGATCACAAACTTGATTTTCGGATCGCAGCGTTTCATGGACTGGCTGAGCAGCTTGGCAAAATACGCTGTCATCCGGTTGCGCGAGGCGACGTCACTTTCCTTTTGGCATTTTTCGCAATAGCAGGAGAACGGTCCGCTGTCATAAGGGAATTCGTGATCCCATTCCGCATATTGCGGATTTCCGATCAAATCCAGCCAGCGCGGCATTTGGGCATCCAGCCACTTCGCGAAATCCTCAGTGCGGATGAACTGCGGACAGACCAGATTCGGATTGCGCTTGCCGTCTTTCAGGATCAGGGCGCTTTCCGGATGAAGTTTCACATAAGCCCCAATTTTCCAGGAGTAGAGAAGATTGAAATTGTTGGAAAACGGCACATGTTTTCCCGGAATGCCGTTCATATCATTGATCCCATACTTGGCAACATCCATTGCAACCTGCTGCAGATAATCTTTTTCCGTAAGTCTTCTGTAACTGCCCGCCCAGGCGATGAGCCGGAAATGTTTCGGCTGGACACCGGTAAAGGCTGGAAGCACACGGACCGGGATTTTCCGGGGGACTTCGATGATTTTTCCCGATTCAGAGGAGGCTGCGTAAGCAATGTGCTCAATTGGATTTGCGGTTTCCCGCGGCGCCCGGATGAACGCGGAAATAAACCTGTGCATCGGCAGCTTCCTGGAATAACGCAGCGGCGTCTGAAAGCGGATCCATCCGTCTTCCGTCCAGTTGATTTTATAAATCTGATAGTAACCGGAAGCACATTCCAATTTGAAACCGGGCGGCAGATCCAGCTTGATAGTGTAATCGCGGATGACTTTTCCGGGGAATCCGCGCGGGGCGAACATCAGCATCTGGATTCCGCCGGCCGGGATTGAAAGTTCTCTTTCGTGCCAGTTCGGCCACAGCAGGGAACAGTCAACGGCCAAAGTAAAGTTTTCCGCAGGCGGTTTGATTTCCGTTCCGCCGACCGAAAGTTTCCCGGTAAAACCGTCCGGCAGACGGATTTGATTCAAGCCGCTTTTAAGAATCGCGCCCGAGCGGATTTTGGAACCGTTCAATTCAACACTTTCCGCCGATGGTATCTCCAGACGGCAGGCGGAAACTTCCAGCTTATATCGCGGTGAAACGAACCAGGGGAGACCGGCTGCACGGTCGGCAATTTTCCATTGTAACGTGAATTTTCCGCTGCGGTTCAAATCGAACGTTCCGCCGCGGTAGACCCGGGATGTTTTGTCCGGATATGTGATAAGGATTTCGGAATTTACCGTTGACGGCAGTGAAATCCGGTTTTTTCCCGGCAGGATTTCGGGCAATTCGATTTTCAGTTCCGGCGCCGGTTGGTTCCGGAAGACCATGACCCCGAAATCCTGCGCAGCATGATAGCCGGCCCGGCTGGGAAATAAAACACTGGTTTCGTTGGA
Source organism: Lentisphaerota bacterium (assembly GCA_015061565.1). GTDB lineage: Bacteria > Verrucomicrobiota > Lentisphaeria > Victivallales > UBA1829 > SIG94. The sequence continues at coordinate 12,960 of SUWI01000047.1, read as the reverse complement.
TGACCGGGTTTTGCGTCCGGTCTGAAACCGGATGCTCTCTCCTTCTTTGGGCGGTCCGCCGATGGACCGCCACGGAATTTTGAGCGTGGAGCGCCAGAATCCATTGCGGATTTCCGCGGCAGTTTCGGCACCCGATTCCCAGCGGTTATCGCGGTTTTCCCAGAAATTGGGACCGGTCATTTTCCCGTCCTCCAGCCGGCCGCCGCCGGTCACCAGGAAATCATACATTACCGGCCCGCGCTTCAGCAGCAGGATCATGTAATCGTTCCGCCAGGGATTTTTCTCTTTGCTTTTGAACTCATGCAGCCGGTTGGCCTGCGGATTCAGCGAACGGTCGGTTCCGATGAATTCCGCATACAACGCATCCCGGTCCCAATGGAAGCGGACAGTGGTCTGATCTTCCGCAAACCGGTTTTCGCCGAGCAGGAGGAATGGACCGGCCTGAATGCCGTCCGTCCCGCTGCCGACCGCAAGTCCGGGGGCATTCAGCCGAGCCGGAGCCGCTGCCGCGGCGGTCATCGCGAGCAGCAGGAATCCGGCGGAAATAACTGAAGTCTTCATAAAAACCGTTCCTTCAATAGGAGTCCCGCATGGTTCCGTTCGGATAGTAAAACGAGCGGACCTTGTAGCGGTTGCTGATGCAGTCCCGCGGCATGACCGTATCGACATGTCCGTCGACAAATCCGGTGTTGCCGCCTTGCGAATGCCGCATGCGCAGGAAATTTGCTCCGGCGGCTCCGCCCCCTCTCGCATTGTAATAATAGTTTCCCTGGTTCAGCTTCGTGCTGCCGCTGTCGGCTATCAGGGTCCGGCTGGACGAATTCGGCAATCTCGATATCTGAAGAAAATGGGCGTTCGCATTCAGGTAACCTTGCGCATTTGCCGAGAAATAGGGAAGGACCCAGTCGTCGTAACCGCTGGTGCGGCGGTAATAGTAAATCATGCCGTAAACATTTCTGTCGCTATTGTCAGGGTAGAATTCCAGCCGCGGGTCCGGGCATCCGATGGTTTTGAAATCCGATTTCTGGTTGTAAGCGGGAGTGGTGCCGGTATCCGCCCGCTGCAGGAGCTTGTACCAGGTGAAGTTGTTTGCAGAGGCATAGATGGGAAACCAGCCGTTGGAATGTGACGCATAGAATTGAACGCGCATCAGCTGTTGCTTGAGGTTATTTTTGCAGGATATGCTGATTGCCGAAAGACGGGCTTTCTGGAGCGCCGGCAGCAGCATGGCTGCCAGGATCGCAATGATCGCGATCACGACCAGGAGTTCTATGAGGGTGAATTCCGGGTTCGGACGGCGGGTTTTTCCGGTTTTCGGCTCCCGGACAGTGACGGTCCGGATGGCTGATTTTGAACTTGTTGCTTGCATTCTGGTTCCTCCTGAAGTTATTATATTGGTTTATGGAAAATTCTGACTTGGCAGTTCATGATCCGATCCTTGCCACCGTGCCGCTGACCCGCAGTTCGATCCCAGGCGAGGCCGTGATGGAGCTGGCGCTCTTCAGCATGAAACGGTTGGTGATATAAAATTCCGCCAGTTCGATAATATCCGAGGTCCGGGAATAAAAGGTGTCCGGCCGGAACGGCAGCGGAAAAGTAAATTCTTCGGGCAGATCATTGACCAGAATGCTGATCTCTTCCGGCACCCGGTATCGGAGCTGACTCAGTGCCTGGCAGGTCTGCCTTGCTATATAAAAACCGGGACAGTAAATTGCCGTGGTTTTCAGATCGCGTTCTGCGAGTATGTCGTTGATTTTTTCCGCGAGACTGGGGTTGAGCGGCGCCATGACCGTCCGGCAGCGGATTTCGGGGAAAGAGACCTCCAGTTCGCCGAGGAAGCTTTTGGTGCGTTCCAGCGTGGCGATATTCTCCTGCGAGGAAATCACCATGATATCCCGGTGTCCGTGTTCGGCCAGATACCGTGCGCTGCGTTTGCCGAGCTTGTCATTGTCCGGCTCGATGGAGACCTCGGCGCCCGGCACTCCGTGGGAAAAGAGATTGATCCGGTAGATGCCGGGACAGCGCTGTGCAACTTCGTCAACGATTTTTGCCTCCGGAGTGGAACAGAATACCATGACATTGGATTTTTCCGCTGTATCGTAGAACCGATGCAGATCGGCGTTGTGATTGGTTATGCGGAACTGCAGGTCGCGGTTCGAGAGCATTTCAATCAGGCGCAGAGCTTGTCTTTCCAGATATCCCGGCCTAATGTCCACAGCAACCACTTCCGGCCGGGTATGAGTCTGAAAAAAATATCCGTTGCGGTTCAATTCGGCCACCACACGCCGGCGGGTTTCCTCCTTGACCGAATCTTCATGGTTCAAGACCCGTGAAATCGTCCGAACGTGCAGCCCCAGTTTGGCCGCAATTTCCTTTTGTGTGAATTTTTTCATTTTTTTGTTGTTTTGATCCGTCTCCGCAGAACTTTTTTCCTGCATTTAATATAAACTTGGCGGATTGAAATACAAGAAAGAACGGCCTGAAAAATGGAAGAAAAAATGGCGTAAAAGTGACATCCGGCTTTGGCTTGTCTGGTCACGGCTGATAGCCGATGCGGGGACGGTTTCCGGTCCAGCGGTTGCGCCAGTCGCGCGGCGATGATCCCATATTCCGCTTGAAATACCGAGAGAACGCAAATTCATCGCGGAACCGCATCCGTCGCGCGATCTCCTTGAAAGAATATCCCTGTTCGATCAGGGTCAGACAGCGGCCGGTGACAAAACGGTCGATGAGCTGTTTGGGCGTGATGCCGGTATCCGCGGTGAAGTGACGGGTGAAATTTTCGCGGGAAAGTTTTTTCTGCGCCGCCAGGTCGGAAACCGAGGTCAGCGCATTGCCGTTTGCGTTCAGAAAATCCGTCAGGTCGGCATATTTGCGCAGGGCCAGCGGCTTCCAGAAATCCTCCGGCTGATAATAGGTCACCATGCGTCCCAGCATGGCATGGACCAGACCGCCGGCCCGGACCGCATTCTGATACTGGACGTTCGGTTCCTGCACCTCGAAAATCTCCATCAGCGGCCCGAATTCCGGCGGGGCCGGGAGTTCCAGCATGTGCGGACAGCCGGAAAAAAGTTCCACCCCCGGAAAGATTTCCAGCGTGGCCTGGATCGAAAGGAAATACAGCCGGGTGTCCAGCTTGAAACACGCCGGCAGGAAGGCCGGCACGAAATACATTTTCCCCGGGATCAGTTCGTATTTCCGGAAGGAATCGGAGATGGAATTTTCCGGTCCGTTCGGATTTTTCAGCGGGAAAAACATCCGGTTCACCGGCATGGACGACAAACCCGCCGGATGGGTCGGATAATAGCCTCTGGCATAATGCCGCAAGGTAAAATGCGAGCCGTTGAAAATCGAGATCAGATTCGAACGCCCGTGAAGGATGTATTTCATAAAAATCCCCTTTGTTACATTCAATATACACTGGATTTTTATGATATGCAATCACAAAATGCCATGTATTTGACTTTTTTTGCTATTCAAAAAATATTAAATCATGCTATTTTACCCGAAGACAGGAAATAGGTGGAGTCTGATCATGAACGCAAAAACATCCGAAGCACCGGAAAAACTGCTGGTCCTGCTGGCCGGACAATCCAACATGGCGGGGCGCGGTTATGCCGGACCGGATGACCTGACCCCGATCCCGAACCTGCTGATGATCCGTCCGGACGGCAAATGGCAGGCGGCAATTGAACCGATCACCAAAGACCGGAGATTTGTCGGAACGTTCAGTGCATCCGGAGAAAAAATAGTCAGCAAAGATCCGTTTGAAACTGTGCTGCCTCAAGGGGACCAGAAGGTCTGCGGCGTCGGACCCGGCCGCACGTTCGGACGTCTGCTGGCCGAGGCCCATCCCGACCGGGTCGTGGGGCTGATCCCGTGCGCGGTCGGCGGCACTTCGATCGCCGCCTGGATGCCCGGCGGGGTCGATGACTGGGACCCGGACAATTATCCTTATGACAATGCCGTGAAGAAAGCCCGCGAGGCGCAGAAAAGCGGAAAGATCGTTGCCGTGCTGTGGCATCAGGGGGAAACCGATGCCAAAAAAAGGACACCGGAATATACCGAAAAACTGCGCACGGTGATCCGGAATTTCCGGCGCGACCTCCGGCTCGGACCCGAGGTGCCGTTCATTGCCGGGGACATGGCTTCGTTTTATCCGGAAAGGATCGCGCCGCACATCGGTATAGTGGACCAGGCGCTGGCGATCCTGACGGCGGAAGACCCCTCTTTCCGGTATGTGCATACCAAAGATCTGAATCACCGCGGCGACAATCTGCATTACGATACGGATTCCCAGCATGAGCTAGGGAGACGTTATTTCGAGGCATACCGTCAGTTCAAGGCCGATAAAGAAAACCAAGGAAGTGAAAAATGAAAAATCTGTTATTGCTGGGCGATTCCATCCGCATGGGTTATGACTCCTTCGTGCAGGAGAAACTGGCGGGAAGAATGAACGTTTTCTTCGCGGAAGACAATGGACGTTTTACTCAATATACCCTGCGTGCACTTTCCGACTGGAAAGGCAAACTTTCCCTGCCGGAAATCGAGGTGGTGCATTGGAACAACGGACTGTGGGATGTGCTGCACCTGAATGCCAATTCCTCCGGCTGCGACGGGGAAGCCGCGGGAGAAACCATTTCACCTGAAAATGTGCCGCAGAAATATCAGTTCGACAAAGATCCGCTGACGCCGCCGGACATGTACCGCTATATGCTCGGACGGGTGCTGACCCGGATCCGTCAGCTGTTCCCGAAAGCGGAAGTCATTTTCGCCACCACGACCCCGGTGATCGAAGAACAGGCCACCTGGGCCTACCGTTCCAATGCGGAGATCGATGCCTACAACCGGATCGCCCGCGAGGTCCTGGTCCCGCGCGGAGTCCGGATCAATGAACTCGGCGATTTCGCGGCAAAGGATTGCGCCGCGCTTCACCGCGACTGGGTCCATTACAACGACGAAGGCAGCGGCAAGCTCGCCGATGAGATCATTCGGTTTTTGGAAAAGGAGAATCTGATATGAAGACTTATGCCCCGTTCGATGAGAACCGCCCGAAGCTGGAAAAGCAGTATGAAAATGCGGTCTTTTCTTCGAAAGACTGCTGGACGGAAACGCAGCTTCGTCAGGCGTGGGACACCCATAAACGGGAAAATCCGGATGAAGACCGGATTCTTTCCCGAGCCTTTCTCATTTCCCTGATTCTGGAACATGCGCCCGTTGCCGAGGAGAAATTCAACGCGTTTCCTGGGAAATTCCAGCATTACAATCTGCTGGCGGAAGATTTGCAGGCAGGCTATGAACTGTCGAGAAAAAAAGTTCCGGGAGTGGTCACCTGGGCGGCGGACATGAAACTCGGGATCGGCTGGATGGTGGACCGCAGCCATGTGGCGCCGGATTGGAAAAACCTGATGAAGCTCGGTCTGCCGGGACTGATCGAACGTGCGGAACGCGGCACTTCTCCTTTCCATAAAGCCGTTGTCATGGTTTACAAAGCGCTGGCGGAATTCTGCCGCCGGGTCGCGTCCATCAACGATAATCCGGTTTATGCGGAGATCGCGGAACATGCGCCGAAAACTCTTCACGAGGCTTTTGCGCTGGCTTATGTGCTGCACGATGCCATCGAATTTGCCGGTGAGGAAGTCCGGACCATGGGACGCTTCGATGAGATTTATATCGATTTCTACTGCGATGACCTCAAAGCAGGACGTCTGACCAGGGAATCGGCCAAGGAACTGATCAAATATTTCTGGATCGCGTTTTACGCCCGCTATCAGGGAAAACGCTTCGGCAAGAATTTCTGCTTCGGACCTGATTTCAATGAGCTTTCCTATCTGGGCATGGAAACTTATTATGAGCTGAATACGGTCGACCCGAAACTTTCCGTGCTGGTGCGCAATGACATGCCGCAGGATTTCGCCGAGCTGTATGCCCGCTGCATCCGCGACGGAAGAACGGCGATCGTTTCGCTCAATTACGATGTTGTTGTCGCGGGATTGATCCGGCATGGGAGAACGCCCGAGGATGCCAGAGATTTCATTCCGATCGGCTGCTACGAACCGGCGGTGGCTGGCAAGGAAGTCTCCCTGTCCGGTTCGACCCATGTCTATCTGCCGATCCCTGTGCTCAGCGTGATTGATTCCGGGCGGAATTACGGGACTTTCGAAGATTTCAAGACGGGATATCTGGAAGAACTGCGGCGGGTCTGCACCATCATGCGGGAGCGGCAGACCCTTTGCGATCTGGCCTGGAAATACGTCAACCCGGTGCCGCTGCTCTCCGGTACGTTCGATTCCTGTCTGGAAAAAGGGCGCGACATTTCCGATGCGGGAGCGCTTTACAACACTGCCGGATGTGTCTGTTCCTATCTTGCCGATGCCGTCGATTCGCTCGAAGCGGTCCGGTATCTGGTGTATGAGCGGAAGCTCTGCACGCTGGCGGAACTGCGCCGGATCCTGAAAGACAACTGGCAGGGACATGAAAAACTTCGGGCGGAAGTATTGCGGAAATCCGCAAAATGGGGAAACAACGATCCGCGGGTCGATTCGCTGGCTGTCGAGATCGCTTCTTTCATCTCCGAACTTCTTTTCAAGCTGCCCAACGGACGCGGCGGATTCTATTTTCCGTCGCTTTACGGTCAGCTGGTGGTCGAACGCGGCAAAGACATCGGGGCATTGCCTTCCGGACGCCTCGCGGGCGAACCCATGTCCAAAAATATGGACGCGGTCATCGGCATGGACAGGAACGGTATTACCGCCCTGATGGATTCCGTGCTGAAAGTCGACATGCGGCAGTTCCCCTGCGGCACGTGTCTGGACATCATGCTCCATCCGACTTCGGTCCGCGGCGATGAAGGGATCAAAATCCTGGTCTCGCTGATCCGCACGTTCATTGCCCATGGCGGCAGCGGGATCCAGTTCAATATCTTTGATGCGGCCGTCCTGCGCGATGCCCAGGTCCACCCGGAAAAATATGCCAATCTTCAGGTCCGGGTCTGCGGCTGGAATGTCCGCTTCACCGACCTCGAACCGGCCGCTCAGGAAACTTTCATCCGGCAGGCGGAGCAAATCGCTTGAACAGGAGGAAAAATGACGGAAGCAAAATACATTGACATCAAACGTTTCGCCGTGCACGACGGACCGGGCGTCCGGACCACGCTGTTCCTGAAAGGATGTTCATTGCGCTGCATCTGGTGCCACAATCCGGAAAGCCGGTTCATGCAGCCCGAACTGGCGATCCATTATCCGAAATGCACCTGCTGCGGCGAATGCGCCAAAGTCTGTTCCTGCCACCGGATCGTCAACGGTGTGCATGAGTTCAAGCGGACGGACTGCAAAGCCTGCGGAAAATGCGAAGCGGAATGTCCTTCCGGCGCGCTGGAACTGTTCGGAAAAACCATCACCGTGGACGAGGCTGCGGACAAACTGCTGGAGGACCGGATCTTCTACGCGGACGGCGGGGGCATCACGCTTTCCGGCGGCGAACCGCTGCTGCACAGCCAATTCTGCGCGGAACTGTTGAAAATCATGAAAGCCGAGGGGATCCATTGCGCGGTCGACACCTGCGGGAACGTGCCGTGGACCGCTTTCGAAACGGTCCTGCCGCATACGGATATGTTCCTTTATGATTTCAAGTGCGCCGATCCGGAAAAACATCAGCGTCTGACCGGCAGCCGGAACGAACTGATTCTGGAAAACCTGAAAAAACTAGATCTCACAGGCAAGGAAATCGAGATCCGGATGATCATGGTGCCGGAGCATAACATGTCGGAAAGCGACCTGCACGCGGCGGGAAAATTCCTCTCTGCATTCAAACACATTTCCGCGGTGCGGCTGCTGGCGTATCATTCGCTTGCACGCTCGAAATTCAAGGCGGTCGGGCATCCGGACACCATGCCGGATGTTCCGTCTCCCGATGCCGAAATACTGGAAAAATGCGCGGAACTTCTGCGCTCGTATGCGATCAATGCCGTCAATTCCTTAAAATAGGAGAAATCAATATGCTGTTCGGAACTTACAAACAGGATGAACAGTATTTATGGAAAAAATTCCGGTCTCCGGAATTCGATCCTGCCACCGGAATCGATCAGGAAAGTGCCGCAACAGAAATCACGGCTTATGCGGATATGGACGCACCGCATCCGGTCATCAAGGCGAAGGCTTTTGAATTTCTGGCAAAAAAACTCCAGATCGAAGTCGATCCGCATGATTTTTTCCCTGCCTTCGGATGCTGGAAACGCCGGCCATGTCCCATGACGCCGCTGCTGTTGAAACTGCAAAACAAAATTCCTCTGCAGAATGTGGATTTATGGAACCTGCTGAATCAATCCGGCACCTCCAATATCTGGAGGGATTTCGATCATTCCGTGCCGGAATGGGATGAAGTCATCCGGCGCGGTTTTCCCGGTCTGCTCGAAAATGCCATGATGTGGCGTGAAAAACACCGTGCGGACGGTACGATGAATGCGAAAATGGAGGCTTATTTCGAGGGTATCCGGATCACCTACGAGGCCATTCTCATGATGCTGGAACGTTTCATCGAACGGGCCGGGGTACACAAGAACGAACGCTGCGATTTCGTGGCCGCCTCGCTGCAGCGGCTGCATGACGGTCCGCCTCAGAATTTCTTTGATCTGCTTCAGCTGATTTATTTGTATTATATGTTCGGTGAACATATGGACCACATGCAGGTGCGTTCGCTGGGCAATCTGGACTGGATGCTGACTCCGTTCTATGACCGCGACCTGAAAAACGGCACCTTCACCGATGCGCAGATGCGCGAACTGTTCGACCACTTTTTCATGCAGTGGGGCTCGATCGACAACTACTGGGGCCAGCCGGTCTATCTGGGCGGAACGAAAGCGGACGGCTCCACGCAGATCAACCATCTGACGCATTTCATTCTGGATGAAGCCGCGAAACTGCATCTGCCGACGCCGAAAATCCAGATCAAGATCGCGAAAAACACGCCGGACGATTTCATCGACAAGGTCCTGGCCCTGATCAGGGATCAGCACCAGAGCATCGTGCTGGTCGGCGAGGAGGCGATCTGCCATATCAAGACAGCCCACGGATGGACCGAAGAAGATGCGCGGACCTGCCTCATTTCCGGCTGTTATGAAGCCGGCTGCCGGGGAAAAATCCATTCGAACGGAACCGGAGGAGGCCACGTCAATCTGCTGAAGCCGTTCGAACTGATCTTCAACCGGGGAATTGACAAGCAGACGGGAAAACCGATCGGAATCCCCGTTCCCCCGCTGGAATCGCTGCAATCCTTCTCCGATTTTTACCGGCTTTACATCCGGGAGATTTTCTGGATCATTGACACCAATATCCAGATCACCAACGAATATGAACAATATATGGATCAATACTGTTCCGCCAATCTTTTTTCGGCCACGATTCCCAACAGCCTGCGGACCGGACTGGATGCTTTCTGCAACGGCAGCGATACCAACAGCACGGGGCTTTCCGTAACCGGTTTCGGATCGGCTATCGATGCATTGGCCATCATTGAGGAACTGGTTTATCAGAAACAGGAAATCACCCTCGAAGAAATGGCCGATGCTCTGAATGCCGACTGGAAGGGATATGAAAAACTGCATCGGACCATTCTCTCCTTCAAAAATCGCTACGGCAACGGCATCCCTCACGTGGACCGCTTCGCTCAGATGCTTTCCAGAGTCATCGGCAACCGGATCAACGGCCGCCCCAACGCCCGCGGCGGGAAATGGGGGGCTTCGGTCCATTGCGCCAGACAGTTTATCGTACAAGGCAAAAAAACCGGCGCAACTCCGGATGGACGGTTCGCCGGAGAGGAAACCTCCAAAAATGCATCCCCGGTAATGGGTATGGACAGAAACGGAGTCACGGCACTCATCCGTTCGTTTCTGACGGCTGACGCCGCCTCGTTCCCCGGCGATTTCCCGCTGGATGTGATGATGCATCCCAGTACGGTCAAGGGCGCGGACGGCCTGGCGGCCTGGCGGCGTCTGGTTCGGGTCTTTTTCGCCGGAAACGGGGCCGCGGTCCATTTCAATATCTTCGATGCCGAAGAACTCAAGGACGCCCAGAAGAATCCCGAAAAATACAAGGGACTGCAGATCCGCGTCTGCGGCTGGAATGTCAGGTTCACGGAACTGGACAAGTCCGAGCAGGACATGTACATCCGCCGCGCTGAAAACATTTCCGAATAAGAAAGGATGCTGCCATGGATCAAAAACGTTATGAAAAAGGCCTGGAAAGGCTGAAACAGATGAACAACACCAGCACCATCGGTTCGAGGCTGATGGAGATCTCGCCGGACCTGAACGGCTACATCAAGGAATTCGCGTTCGGGGATGTGCACAGCCGGGAGGGGCTTTCCGCCCGCGACCATGAACTGGTGATTATTTCCGGACTCTGCGCGCTCGGTTTCGCCGCCGAGGAGATGCGTTCCCATATCAATATGGGTCTGAACGCTGGACTTTCCCGGCAGGAGATCCTGGAAGTTTTCATTCAGCTGGCGGTCTATGCCGGTTTTCCGGCCGCGGTCAATGCCACATTCATCGCCAAGGAGGTCTTCGACGCCCGCGATGCCAAAGGGATCAAACCATAACAACGGAGGTGGGATATGATTTTCGGAACTTATGCGCAGGATGAGGATTATCTCTGGAAGAAATTCAGGTCGCCGGAATTCGATCCGGTCACGGGGATCGACAAGGACGCCGCCGCCAAAGAGGTGGTTCGTTTTGCCAAGCTGGACGCACCGATCCCGGTCATCAAGGCGCGCGGCTTCGAATTCCTCGCGGAAAAATTGCAGATCGAGGTCGATCCGCATGACTTTTTTCCGGCTTTCGGCTGCTGGGTGCGGACCCCGCGTCCCATTGATCCGCTGCTGAATGAACTGCGCAGCCGTATTCCGTTCAAGCAGCAGGAATTATGGAATCTGCTCAACCAGTCCGGCGCTTCCAATATCTGGATCGATTTCGACCACTCCGTTCCGGAATGGGACCAGGTGTTCACGCTTGGTTTCCCGGGGTTGCTCCGCAATGCGATGGACTGGCGGGAAAAACACCGCGCGGCCGGCACGCTCGACGCAGGAAAGGACGCCTATTTCGAGGGGATCCGGATCACCTATGAAGCCATTCTGCGGATGATCGAACGTTTCATCGAACGGGCCAGGGAACACAAGAATGAGCGCTGCGATTTCGTGGCCGCCTCGCTGCAGAGACTGCATGACGGTCCGCCGCAGAACTTCTTCGATGCCCTCCAGCTGATTTATCTCTATTTCATGTTCAGCGAACACATGGATCATCTGCAGGTGCGTTCGCTCGGCAACCTCGACTGGATGCTGACTCCGTTCTATGACCGCGACCTGAAAAACGGCACCTTCACCGATGAACAGATGCGCGAAATGTTCGATCACTTTTTCATGCAGTGGGGCTCGATCGACAATTACTGGGGCCAGCCGGTCTATCTGGGCGGAACGAAAGCGGACGGAACTACGCAGATCAACCATCTGACGCACTTCATTCTGGACGAAGCGGCGAAACTGCATTTACCGACCCCGAAAATCCAGATCAAGATTGCAAAAAACACATCGGACGAATTCATCGACAAGGTGCTCGCCTTGATCCGTGATCAGCACCAGAGCATCGTGCTGGTCGGTGAGGAGGGGATCCGCCATATCCTGACCTCGCACGGTTTGACCGAGGAGGATGCCCGCACCTGCGACATCCGGGGCTGTTATGAATTTGCCACCCGCGGACGGGTCCACTCCAACGGCACCGGCGTCGGACATCTCAACATGCTCAAGCCGTTCGAGCTGATCTTCAACGGCGGGATCGACAAGCAGAGCGGCAAACCCGTCGGCGTATCCGTGCCCCCGCTGGACGAACTCAAAACATTCGACGATTTCTACCGTCTTTATATCGCCGAACTCCGCTGGATCATTGATGCGAATATCAAAGTCGTGGACGATTTCGAGGCCTATCTGGACCGGATCAATCCGAGCAACGTCTTTTCCGCCACGATCCCGAACAGCCTGCGGACCGGGCGCGACGCCTTTTTCAACGGCTGCGACCGCAATAATTCCTCTCTGCTGACCACGGGTTTCGGTTCGGCGATCGATGCGCTCTCCGTGATGGAGGAGCTGGTCTACCGGAAACGGGAGATCAAGCTGGAGGAACTGGCCGCGGCCTTGAATGCGAACTGGGAAGGATTCGAAACGCTGCACCGGAAGATCTGCAAGTTCGATGACCGCTACGGCAACGGTGTTCCGCGCGTGGACCGTTTCGCGCAGATGCTTTCCCGCATGATCGGCAATTATGTCAACGGCCGTCCCAATTCACGCGGCGGCAGATGGAGTTCCAGCGCCCATTGCGCCAAGCAGTTCATCCATGAAGGCGCCAGGACGGGCGCCACGCCGGACGGCCGCTTCGCGGGCGAGGAAATGTCCAAGAACGCTTCGCCGCGGATGGGTTCGGACACCAACGGCGTCACTGCCCTGATCCGGTCCGTGCTTTCGGTCGATGCGGCATCCTTCCCCGGCGATTTCCCGCTGGATGTGATGATGCATCCCAGTTCGGTGAAAGGCGCGGACGGCCTGGCGGCCTGGCGGCGTCTGGTCCGGGTATTCTTTGCCGGAAACGGGGCCGCGGTCCATTTCAATATCTTCAATGCCGAAGAACTCAAGGACGCCCAGAAGAATCCCGAAAAATACGAGGGACTGCAGATCCGCGTCTGCGGCTGGAACGTCCGGTTCACGGAGATGGCCAAATCCGAGCAGGACATGTATATCCGCCGGGCGGAAAGCATCACCGAATAAGCCGGTCCGGAAGACGGCGGTTTCCCGCAGCGGGGCCGGCGTCTTGCATGGCGTCAGTGGAATCAGGGCAGCCGCCGTGGGAAAAAACTGACCATGCGAGGGATCGGTGCGGCGGTCGGCAGGAAGATGGCTGGCCGTCCGAGGGTGCGGTGTGGC
>SUWI01000046.1 GCA_015061565.1 Lentisphaerota bacterium | reverse complement strand
TGGCCGCCATCGCCATGCCGCAGGCGACCGGGAGACCGTGTCCGAGCGAACCGGTGGAAAATTCGACGCCGGGGATGTGATGGGAGATATGTCCGCTGAGCTTGCCGTTGTCGCAGTAATATTCGTGAGCCATTCGAACGGAAAATAGCCGAGTTCGGCGAGGGTGGAGAGCAGCGCGGCGCCGCCGTGTCCCTTGCTCAGGATGAAACGGTCGCGGTCGGGCTTCTTCGGAGCCTTCGGGTCGACATTTAATACCTGAGTGTATAAAACAGGCAGGATATCGGCCATCGACAACATGCTGCCGATGTGTCCGCTCTTGCCTTTGTGCACCATTTTGAGGCAGTGCATTCTTACTTTTCTGGCCAGTTCATGGCAGACTTTCAAATCTTCGGAATTCATCAAAATATCTCCTTTCAGATATTTATTTTCACTAATCCAATATATATCGTTTTGAAATAAAATCAAGCAAAAATCCGAAAAAAATTTGAAAAAAAAGAAAAAATGTGTATCTTACCAGTATTATGAAAGAAAAAATACTGAAATTAAATGACATAAAGAACACGAATCTGCAGACGGTGCTGAAGATTCTGCTGGAGACGGACGGACTTTCGCGGATCGAGCTGGCGCACAAGATGGGTTGCGACAATACGACGGTCTCAAGGGCGGTGCGTGAACTGATCGAACGCGGGATCGTGGTTCCGGGCGACAAAAACGAACTGGAACACGGGCGTCCGCGGATCCGGCTGAAACTGAATCCCGAAGGTCCGGCATTAGTGGGGATCTCGCTGGAAGCGGAACGGATCAACGGAGTGGTGACCGACTTGCGCGGGGGGGTTTTGGAGCGGGAACAGGTGATATTCTGCGGCATTCCGGACCGTAAACAGTTTCTCGATGCGTTTTTCCAGGTGATCCGGAGCATGAAGGATAAAACCCGTGAGCGTTTTGCGGGAATGGGGGTAACTGCATTCGGCAGTTACCGCGGACCGGAATTCGAGCTGGAAAACGCCGCGGCCCTGCCTGCGCTGAATGGTTTTGAACTTCGTCCGTTTCTAAACCAGGCAGCGGAATGTGAAGTCACGATCTGCGACCATTTGGTGGCGAAAATGGCGTTTCTGACGCGGATGTTTCCTGAGTTCAATTCGGGTTCGGTCATGTTGATCTCATCCGGCAGCGGGATCGGTTCCCTGATTGCTGAACAGGGACGTCTGCAGTATGTTAAGAACAATCACAGCGGGGAATTTGGCCACACCATCTGCGTTCCAGACGGAATTCTTTGTGGTTGTGGTCGCCGGGGTTGTCTGGAAACCGTGGCATCCATCCGGACTCTGGTGCATTCCTGCCGGGAGAAACTGGGAAAAACGGAGTTGAGCTTCGAAGAGGTCTGCCGGTTGTTCCAGGGCGGGGACCCCGCCGTGGCGGAGGAAGTGGGATCCGTGGCGAATTATCTGGGGCTGGCAATATCCAACCAGCTGAACTGTTATCCGATGGACCGACTGATCATTACGGGAAGAATGCTGGAGCTGGGACCGGAATTCCAGTCCATGTTGGAGGAAAAAATCCGAACCATCGTGTTTTCTTCGATCCGCGCCGGTCTTTCGATCCATTTCATCCGGCTGGATTATGACAATGCGCTGGCGCGTGGTGCAGCCATATTTGCCGAACGGACATCCGGAATCCTTTCCACATAAAGTCTAAGATTTTATTATCTGCAATTCATCCATCGAATGATTTGCAGATTTTTCCGGCATGTTCAATTTTTTTCAATATGCCAGGTTGTTCCTGCTGTTCAAATAATTTGACTTATATATTACCTCGGTGAGATAAGCTCACGATCATAAAAGCCCTGCTGGTCCTTCGGGATTGGCGGGGCTTTGGCTTTTTAAACTTTAACCACCAAAGGAGGTAATTATGATCGAAGTGAACAAGAACACGTTGGCCGGAGCGTTCGGTGCTCTGGGGAAACTGATTTGCAGAACGTCACCGCTGGCGCTTTGCAAATCAATTAAGGTCGACGCAACGGAAGGGAAGTTGCGGCTCTCCACTTGCGGACTGAACGAGGAAGTTTCATTTGAACTCGAAACGAGCGGCGAGGAAGTCTTCTGCTGCCTGGTCGGGTTCGATGAGTTCCGCGATGCCGTCAAGAGCGGCCGGAACAAAACCGTCGAGGTCGCTTTTGAGGCGGGTCTTCTGCTGGTCGGGGATCGGTATCTGATGACGGTCAAGGATGTCGAATGGCCCGACTTCACGCCCAAGACTGAAGTCAAGAGCTGCGAACTGCCTGAAGGTGTGGTCGGGATGTTCGCGCGTGCGGCGCAGGCGGTGGATCGCAACGAAGTCAGGGCAATCCTGAGAGGGATCAATCTGTGTTCAGGCGGGATTACCGGAACCAACGGCAGGGAGCTGGTGAATTACGACATTCCGCTGGATCTCGGAGACAGCCTCACCATTCCGTTGCCGCTTGCTTTGATCCAGTCGAAAGCATCAGTACCCGGCACATTCAGTTATTGGCCGTGCAGTGATACCGACTTCCGGTTCAGGATTCAGGTCGGTCCCTGGTGCTGGACTGGCAAGGCTCTGCAGGGGATCTATCCGAACTGGAAACAGGTCATCCCTGAATCGAACGCACTGACACGCTCTATTGCGTTTCAGCCGGAATGCGGTCAGGCATTGGCAGCGTTTCTGAAGAACATTCCGAACAATGAGCAGAACAATGCGGTTGAACTGGCGGCAGTGAACAATACGCTGGAGGTCCGTTCTAAAGATCAGGGCACGAGCATAGCCGCGGAGTTCACCGGAGATTGGAACAATTCGATCTTCATGAACAAGGCGATCCTGCTGCGTATGCTGCTGGCCGGTCATACTAGAATCGAACTCGGCGATGGCTTTTCCACACTCATCGCTACAGGCGGCACTGGCCGTTACATCGCCATGCCGCTGCGCAATGCACCAATCAAAACTCAACCCCAAATCCAACCTCAACCAATCAAGGAGGAATCCAAAATGGAAAACACCGAAACGAAAGTCGTGTCTGCCCCCATGCAGATGGTCGCCCCGAAACAGGAACCCGAAACTGCGCCGAATCCGTTGGATGATCTGGGCGTGGCAATCGAAACCTTCAAAGCGAAAATGAAAGCGTCCTTCGATGAAGTTGCCGCACTGGCCCGCAAAGTCAAAGAAGTCCAGATCGCCCAGAAACAGAAAGAACGCGACTTTATTCAGGCCCGCCGCGCAATCGAACGGATCCGAATCGCAAGCGGATTCTGAACCCACACCAACAAACAGACAACCGAGGCTCCGGCAGGCGATGAACCTGTCCGGAGTCTCAACTTTTTTACGGAGGTTATTATGCTCAAACTCAACGCTTCTTACAGCAAAAAGGTTCCCGCTGAGGGAGAATACAGCAGTCAGTCTTATCACGCCAGTATTGAGGTCGAACTGCCCGATGGATTGACCCCGGATCAGCTCAACGACAAAATCCACGAAACCTTTGAAATGGTCCGTGAATCCGTTGAAGCCGAATTGCACGCGAATGGAGCCACCAATACGGAGGGTTCTGCGCCTCGTAATCAGCAGAATCAGTCCCGTCAAGGCTATCGGTCTGGAGCCTCGAATTACGGCAAAAACAAAGGGCAGAGTCAGGAAGATTCTGCCGCGTCTTCGAAGCAGATCAAGTATCTGCTGGATCTTGCTCGGACAAACAAAGTCACTCCGCAACAGATTTTGGCTCGCTTCAAGGTCAATGCACTGGAAGAACTGACTCGGAATCAGTGCAGTCTGGCGATTGACGAGTTCAACGGAAAGGCGGCTTGAAATGTCGATCCATGAGCTCCGAGAGAAACCGCATTGGTCCTACTCCGCTCTGCAGTGCTATCTCACATGTCCGATGAAATACAAATTCCGGTATGTGGATAATGCGCCGATGGAGCGGACTTGCTCAGCTCTGCCGTTCGGACGTGCTTTCCATGCGGTCTTAAGTGAACGGGCTCTGAAAGGTCCGGATTTCAAATTGGAAGATGCGCAGGAGAACTTCGCGTTCTTCTTCAAAGGCGAAACCGATGTTTCGGAAAACCTTCGCTACAAGCCGAACGAGACTTTCGAGTCACTTCTGAATACCGGATTCGATATGCTGACCGTTGCGCTCGAAAACTGGCAGGATGATTATGCCGTGGAGAGCGTGGCGGAAAGTTTTTCGGTTTCATTACCGGGATTGTCTCGTCCGCTGATAGGCGAATTCGATTGCGTGGTATCGGGTGCCGAAACAACAATCGTTGACTGGAAGACAGCCAGTTCAAAATGGCCCCAGGGTAAGGCTGATCGGGATCTACAAGCGAGTGCGTTTTGTTACGCCTACAAGCAGGTCCACGGCAAAAATCCGGTCTTCCGGTTTGACGTCATCACCAAGACCAAGCAGCCGAGCGTGAACTCTCACTACACGCTTCGGACGCAGGATGAACTGGACCGCTTCGAGTTTATTGCCGGAAGGATCGAAAAGGCTGTGAACGCGGAGCTGTTTTATCCGAATGAAAACATCATCAACTGCGCCGAATGCCCTTACGCTGACCGGTGCAAGAAATCAACATGGAAAGGAGACTGAACCATGGGACTTTGCATGAGTGGAGGCGGTCAGTTTGTGGACCGCAATACCGTGGCACTGGTCGAAACGCCCGTGGGAACGGACAGTTGGAAGCCTGTGCCGCACATCGCGGTCATTGATGCCGTAACCGAAGTTGTCAATGCCCATAACTGGACCATAACCGAAGAACAATTCGGGCTGGCGCATGAGGGGCAAAAACTCTTTGGCGTCATGAAAATCAATACGACCGCATGTTCGGACTGGGTTCGCTGCATCGGTCTGCGTAACAGCCACGACAAGAGCTTCTCGGTCGGACTGAGCGCGGGGATCAGCGTCATGGTCTGCTCCAACATGGCATTCGGGGGCACTACAGTCATCAAACGCAGGCACACATCCAGGATCGAACTCACAGAGCTGGTTGATATTGCCGTCAACGAGCTGGAAAACGAGTTCCTGATTATGGAGAAAGTCTGCGAGGAGATGAAGGTGCAGTATCTTCAGAATGACGACGAGGCGCGAAGCCGGATCGTGAGAGCCGCTGAAATCGGTGCCATCAATTCGAGCGATATACTGCCGGTGTTCAGTGAATTCAAACAGCCTCAACATGAGGAGTTCACGGAGCCCACAAGATGGAGCCTGCTGAACGCCTTCACGGAGACGATCAAGAAGTATACGCCCCAGCGCGTGGATTATTCCTACTCGGCTCTGAATCGTGCTTTCGGTCTGGATGGACGCAGAGCAGAACTTTGGTAATTATCTGCCTGGTACCGCCACACTCTGGCATGGCAGAGGCTCCGACCGTAGAACCATGCAAACTGGCTGGTCGGAGAGCGCCGGTATGGAAGTGATGCAGCCATATCGAAAACCGAAGTCATCCTGGTGGTCGAAGGAGTGCAAGCCTTCCCACCAGCTTTTTCAACAACAAAAACGAACGAAAGGAAAAATGAACAATGAATTGTCCGAAATGCGGAAAAATGTGCCACCTCACAACGTCTGTGCGAGGTGTATCGACCTTGTTGGGAACCGGAGCTGGCGGTTACGCCGCGGCAGCATCCGGAGCGAAAGCAGGAGCTGTCGTTGGCAGTTTCGTCAATCCCGGTTTTGGAACGGCCATAGGAGGATTCCTTGGCATGCTGATCGGAGCTGCTGCAGGTGCAGCCGCTGGAAACACGGTAGGAAAACTACTGGATGAAAATGTTTTCAGAATGTATCGCTGCTCAGGTTGCGGATACGAATGGAGGGCTGCGTAATGGAGACGAGATGCCCTGAATGCCAATCCGATGATGTGATCGAATGGGACGATGGCTGGATTTGCCGAGACTGCGGTTGCGAATTTGACGATCCAGACGAGCATCGGCGGAAATGCGATGAATGCTCTGTCGAAGAATGGAGACGGAATTAACCACCTGGCAAAGGCAAAATGTCTCTCAGTATCGGAAAAATCCCGATACTGAGAGACTGGGCAGATTCAGTTCGAATCGCAATACGTGTGAGACGGTTTGTCCCGCATAGAATAGTCTGCTCGCATTATTTTTTTATTGATCCGGTCCTGTAAAAAATAATGCAGTCATTTTATGAGGGAGAAAAGTCCTTCCGTTCCGTTGATATACCTCGGGAACGAAAGCGTTTTTCATGCTTTACAAATTCAGGTAAATGGTAATACCTTTATACATAAATGATAAGTAAATGCCCCTATAAAAAAACATATCCAAAAGATATGATATATAATCAATAAAACGATTAACATAAAGGACTTAGAAATGAAGATAGAGAACAAAAACATTACCACAGCAAAAACTTTTAACGATTACCCGATCATGACAGACCAGGATACGGGGTTGAGCTGCGATATCAAAATCCTTACTGAAATCGAAAGACAGTTCCAGCACGCAGAAGACACCAAAAGCAAGATTTTCTTCATGCGCTACGATATAAGATTTCCGGAAGGATTCAACCATGCGGACAACGGCGCATTTCGAGAGTTCCAGTCCAAGTTTATGAAGAACTTGTCAAGGAAGGGACTGAAGCCCCAGTACGTCGCAGTCAGGGAACAATCCACCGAGAAACACCAGCACTACCACGTAGCCCTTCTTCTTGATGGACAGAAAACACAGAGCATCCACAACCACATTGCAACCGCGGAACGATTATGGGACAGTACGCTGGGTCTCCCCGCACGAGAGAACGGATACGGACTTATAGACGACTGCACCACCGGCAGAGAAGGGGAAAAACAAGTCAATGGTGTGATGCTGCGCCCTGATGATCCGGAGATGGAAGTGAAAAAAGACGAGTGTTTCAAGCGTGCTTCCTACCTCGCCAAGACCAGCACCAAGGGCTATGCGCCGAAAGGGCAGCGTGAGTTGTTTTCCTCACGCATACCCCTGGAAGTTACAGATCCAGACATTTCAGCAAATCTTTGAATACCGCATTCAGGGAACACCGGGCTTGTTCAGTATAGAGCAGAAAGAGCTGGCGACAGAGGTAATCCAGCTTTTGATCCACCTCATTATTTGTCGGTTCTTCCCCGGCATCGAACCGATTATTATAGTCGGCTGCGATCTCGTTCAATATCGCAGTTCCCCAGTCTGCCAGATGACCTGCGTAATCCCGTTCATCATGCTTCAATTCTTTGAGCTTGTGGATTACGCAGGCACGCCACAAATTCGGATCGTCACGGAAAACCCTGTCTGCTTGGAGAACATCGGGATCGACTATGACATCGGCAATCTCCAAAGGAGCAGAGAGAAACAGATCGTCCAACCTGTGAACACGGGATATCCCCACGTAACACTGTCCATGGGAGAAACAGCCTTTCCCCCGGTTCAGTGCAACGGATTTCAAGGTCATTCCCTGCGCCTTGTGAATGGTCAGAGCATAACCGGACAACACGGGCAACTGCCTGAAGCGTCCGATCTCAAAAGGGACAGGGCGTTCTTCGCCAGTTACAGGATCACGGACAAGCCTGTAAGCATATTTTTTGAATTCATACGGTTCGACCAGGATTTCGCCTCCATCGTCCAGCCGAACCAGAATTCCATCAGACTGAAAAGCAGAGACCGTTCCAGTAGTCCCATTGACGGCGTTTTCTGAAATATTGGCATGGATCACGATTTTCTGCCCCAGTTTCAGTTTGATTTCCGTCTCGACTGGGAAGTCTTTTTCATAGCAGCCATGAATCGTTGCGCGGAAGGTTCTTTCCTCGGTTTCCAGCTTCGCGATTTCCCTTTCATTGATGAGGCGGACTTCATGCTTCCGAGGACACAGATAAATTGCTTCTGCCGGGATGTTTTCGGTGACCCTGGAGTTCAGTAGATTTATCGCTTCCAAACGGCGATCCTGATCGGCGCAACGAAACGCATCCAGACAGGTTTTGAACTTTTCGTCATCCGATTGCCTTATATTGGTCCGCAGATAAATCGGTTCGAGCCCGGTCCGTGTCCAGAGCGGCGTATCGAATGGATAAATGCCTCCGAGATCCTGTTCCAGAGCTTCACCCACGGATATACCGCCGACATCGTCATTGGTAACGACAGGAGGAAGCTGGAAGAAATCGCCGCAAAGAATTATCTGCCGACCTCCAAAAGGCAGGCATTCAGCTCCTGTCGGACCGTACTGCCTCAATCGGCAATCAATGGCAGCAAAAATATCCGAGCGGACCATGCTGATCTCATCAATGACCAGAGTCGTGATTTTCGAGATGATTTTTCTGGCCTTTTTACTGGATATAACTCCGAGAGTCCAACTTAAAATGAACGGGTATGAGGGGATCAGGAACAGGCTGTTTATGGTCGTTCCGCCGATCAGACGGGCTGCATTCCCTGTCGGTGCGACAAAGACGGCATCCGGTAAAGCCTGGCGAAGATGATGGAGCAGAGTCGTCTTACCTGTGCCAGCCTTGCCGAGGATGATATAATTTCCGCCGTTTTGGATTTTTTCAATCGCGTTTTGCTGTTCTTCATTCAATTTGATATTATTCATATGTTTGCCTCCTTCTGCTGCTATAGGAAGACCGGCATCCATTCTAATATAATTTTACCGGACTGAAACATCACATGCGCGAAAAGGAGGGCGCATGTAATGAGTGAAGCCATAATCCGAAATCAAACCGTGAACTTAATCAGCAAAATCCTGCATCCCCTGACTGAATCGAACTTGATACCCTTTCCTGAATACAGAGAAATCGTTGCACAGTTAAGGAATATCGCAAACAAGGGGGAACCTCTTCCTGTTGTTGTCCCAAAATTACTGACAATGGAAGAAACTGCAAATATGCTCGGTATCAGCCTGGCGAACTTCAAGAAGCAAGAACCGTATCTGCCGTTCAAAAGGAAATATGTCGGGCATGGAATCCGATACAGAAATACCGATGTAATCAAGTTCATTCTGGCAGACAGTCAAGACAAACAACCTGATAATGATCAAACTGATAACAATTAAGGATTTACATCAATCTGTCCGAGGCGTTCTAAGGAACGTCCTCGGCAGGTATTCCGTTTATGCCTGTCCTGGGGGCGACCGATAACGAAGACCATCAGATTTTCATACTCCAACACAGTACACCTCAGACCACTGAAAACCGGTATTGAAACCGAGATACCCCCTTGTATATAAGGCATAAAAACGCCTTATTTCGACTTTTTTTAGAATCGATCCATTTTTGATTTTCAGCGCGATTATCAGACCAGAGACAGAGAAAACAGAATCTCATCAGAAAGGTCAGCTGGCTGAAATCGACATACCGGATTTGACTGTCGCATCAGTCCGGAAATCCGGGGAATCTTTTTATTTGCTTTACCCGTATTCGATCATTTGCCAAAACCGCCGATATGGGAAAAAAACGCGGCGGTGATGGCGGCTTGATGTTTTTTGCCCCGGTCTTGGGTCCCCCGCCAGCAGGGGGAGGCGGGCACACGCCGAAACGGGGTATATAGAATCGGATTTCCTTGAACCGGACACGGACATTTGAGCTCAAATGTCCGGATAGTGGGGTCCGGAAGCCGGGATCATTTGTCCATTTTTGAATCGAAAAATCCGTCATTCTGCATCTCTTGTCCGGGAACGAGACCCCAGCGTCCGGCTGAAAACAAGATAATGCGGAATTTTTCCAGAATTGATTTGCATTTCCGTAATCCGAATGGTAGATTACAGCATGGCACCGGGAATATCCGGAGCCGAAGATCAGTTGTCGAAATGGCGCTGCCGCCAGTCTTCAAAGGGTGATCGTTTGATAAGGGGTGAGGCCCCTGAACGGTTTCGGTTGAAGATTGGAAAAAAATACAGGATGGTCCTGTAATGGGAAAAAGGTGCCATTCAGTGCCGTTTTGACAGCGGGAAGTGCCAAAAAGTGCCGTTTTTATCATGTTTCCGGTCTCCTGTTGATTTAAGCTAAATACGGGAATGAATCATTGATAAACAAAGACTTATGGCAGAATTTAAGTATAAAAAGCGTGATCCCGCAGGTTGACGCCGGTTCCACCATTTACAAATTCTCCGGGATTCAGTCCATCAGGATTGAGTCCCAGTTTTCTTTCGTAAGTATCGCCCTATAGAACAGAGACTTACGACTTTTGATAATTCCGGACAGAGACCGGTGCAGAGACAGGAATTTCCGTCAAAAAGCGTGTGTTTTTCATAGATTCTCCGGAAATTCTCTGTTGGTAAAGGACACGCGTCCTGTATGCAAGTCCTTTATATTAACCTTCTAGAGATAAATTACTTACGGAAGCACACGGTGGTTTTCAGAGAAAATCGGCACAGGACTTCGATTTTCCATTGCAAGTCCTGTGCCAAAACAGGCATCCAGTCCTGTGCGAAAAGTGATTCCGGAGCAAAATTCAGCCTCAAAATCACAGGTCGGTTTTCCTTTATGTTTCAGCAACCATTCAGACGGGAGACTGAAATAGAGAATTTCAGCAACCACATGCATACGGAAACATCTGCGAAAGCAATCTTTGGAAACGAGAGATCCTGGAAGAGATCCTGCAAATCCTCCTGATGCTGATGCACAAAGATCTATCTAACCAAAGATCAGCCAAAAAAGCAAGCGCCACGATACCGCAACAAAAAGTGTATGCCGTCCCAGCAGACTATCTGGACATCCGTCCGGAAGATTCTCCTGGGATCAAGAAACTGAAAAAACTCTCTGCTCTTGATTCCACTCAGCTGGAAAATCTGCCGGACGATTTGAAGCCGGGGAATTGATGATTGATCTTTATTCCTGCGGCCACTTTACGAACCTGTTTTTCGGCCATTTTACGTGCCTGCCGACACTGCATCATTCACTTGATGAAAAAAGTAATTGGTGATAAGTCCAAGTCAAAATATCATTTTACTTCAAAATGTTTTTTATTTTTTGCAAAAATTCCTGTACGATGGCATATGCTTGCGGTTGGACGGAGGAATTTTCCAAAAATCTGGCGTATGCTTTCGGTCCAATGTAGTTTATATACCGGAAGTGCTGTTCCAGGCATATGAGTGCCTTTGAAAATGATTCTGCCTGACGATCTTCCGGAAGAATTTCTGCAATGATGGAATCAACTCCTGATTTATAGTTTTCCAAAACAAAGATCAGATCATAAACATCCTTGTCTTTACGCCGATTATCAAAAGCAAGGGCTTTCAAAACAATATAAGCGACAGGACGGCATACGTTGATGATTTCCTCTGCTATCGTTCCATCCGGAAAATTACGGCGGATATGACATTTGAGCGGATCGATAAAACCCAATCCAAGCCCCAATGTTTGAATTTCAGATATATCATCGGAAATCTGATGCATTCTGGAATTACCAAGGCCATCATATTTTGTGGTTAAAAAATCAATGACGATATTTTCTCCATTCTCATCTTTTACAAAAGAATGCTTCTTGAGATTTCCTTTGTCATTCACGGCGTTTTTGAACCCGGCTTGTTTCAGTATATCAATGATTTCTTGGTAGCGGATCTGATTGGAAACCGCAATGGAAACACCCAAATCAATATCCATTGTTCCGCAGTGACGGGTCAAAGAATAATCCCGCGTGTTCTGTGGTGCAGTAATATAACGTGGGGCAAGGCCGCCAACCAGGATCAGGTCATCTCTGTATTCCCCCAAGAGAGCCCACACATCTAACAGTGCGTTTTCTACCTTTTGGGTGAAAGAATTGTTGTAATCACGAAAAGAGGTATTGGTGTCCGGCATAATCACTCCCAAATCATTTTATTGTGTCGCAGGTACTCCGCCTGATCTTCATTGCGTCCGGGCATTTTTTTCAAATCCAGATACAATTGGACATCCGAAACGACCGGATAATCCTTGACTTTCTGTTCTCCGATGAAAAATCGTTCTGACTGCGGAATATACAGAATAACATTTCCTCCGCTTTCCACCGGGAACAAATCCATACAATCTTCCGGTATCTCCTGAACATATGCCGTGAGCGTGTTCTGCTCCATATATGGCTCACGCAAATATGCCCCAGAAGGCCCCATGTATGCAAATTTTATCTTCCGGTCCGTCAATATCCTGTTCAGTTTTCTCAGTCCATCATCGTAGCTGGAGAAGTGCATCGCGAACATCTGACGCTTGATGTATCGTGCAAATCGATAAACGGCAGACCAGTCATTCAGCATTTTATCAGGCTCAGTCAATTCATATTTGCCATTATTTAAAGCGATGTATTCCTCTTGGAGCATTTTTTTTAAGATCATCGAAACATAGCCGCGTGTAACATCAGCGGCTTCAGAAAGTTCACCCTGCGTCCACTTCCGTTGCGGCTCTGCCAGAAAGAACCGCGGCAAGGAGCTGGCTTTTCCCACAAAAACCGTTCCGCTATTTCGTGCCGTACCTTTCTTTTTTCCCAAAATTGCCACAATGTAGCAAAAAGACGGTAACTCTATCTTTGAAGATCCTTCCGGCGAGTAGAAATTGAGCGTGGAATCAGCAAATTGTTCGATCAACATCTGCGGAATCTGATTTGACACCAGCAGGATTCTTTGATTTTCAGAGGCCAGATTTTTCGATAATGCAACGTATTCTTCCGCCGTTTTTATCGAAATAGCTGATTTTATGACAATATACAGGACAATTCCTGATTGTGTTTTGAAAATACAATCACAAGGCACATTATTTCCTGCAATCGTCGGATCTGCCATGAATGATCCGGTCAGATGATGCTTTTCAAAAATTTTCTTCAATTTTTCAATCAGATAACCCAACAAGTTTTTTTCTCGCAATGCCATATTCCAACCTCCTTCATGTTTAATATATGGCGAGTTTTACTGTTTGTCAAATTAATCCGCATAAAAAAATCAAGATTTTTCAGAATATGGATCAAACTAAAAAAAACAAAACAAGCCCACATATTAAATTTTTATACTAATTCAGCTTCCAGCAGCGACAGCAGTGTCTCCTGGTTTATTGGGGAGCGTTACCCCAGATCAACGAAGCTGCTTCATATATTTCAGACTGATCTCAGCACTGCGGAACGGATCGGAAGTAATGTCCTGCTCGTAAATCAGCCATTGGGCTCCGATCCTGCCGGCAGCCTGGCAGACACCGATCAGGTCGATAACGCCGCACCCCAGCTCGGTCAGTTCGTCCTTGTTATCCGGAACCCTGCTGTCCTTCATGTGGATCTGCCGGATGCGTCCGGCATATTTCTGCAGGAATTCGGCGGGTTTGACGCCGCCGCGGATCAGCCAGCAGACATCGGGTTCCATCAGGACACGTTTCGGATCGGTTGCCGCCAGAATACGGTCCATGGCGGTCATGCCGTCGACATCGACGAATTCAGCCCAGTGGTTATGGTAGGAAAAGATCGTTCCGCGCGCGGCGGCATTGTCTCCGATTTTCCGGCAGATCTCCGCGATCGACTGCCATTCCTGGACGAAATCGACCATGGCGCTGATGGTGACCGCGGGGGAATTCAATTTCAGGGCATATTCATAACACGGATCGCTGCCGTTCAGCAGGTTGTCCCGTTTGAACATGGTTCCGGCGCATTCCAGTTTCAGTTCCTTTAAGAAGGCGGCGAGCTCATCCGGCGGGATCTGTCCGTAATTCATGGCGAATTCCACGCCTTCGAATCCCAGTTTGGCGATTTCCTTCATGGTTCCCCGGAAATCTTCGGTGAGTTCCTTGCGGAAGTTGTAAAGCTGCAGTCCGAATTTCATATTTTCCCATCTCCTTTAAAAAGTTGGATGTTGGACAACCGGGCACATATTATATTCAAATGATATCCTGAATCATCGCTCAGATCAACGAGTTGCGTTCAGCGATGCGCCGGCGAGCACCAGCGGCTCGCTGCCGGCATTGAACACCATGATATCAACAAAGTCCGCACCGGCGGGCACGGGGAACGTGCTGACCGGTCCGTCGAGGGTCATCTTTTTGCCGAGTCTGCGGTTGCGCTGCCAGAAAGTGATCCTGACCTGGATTTTGCCGCTTTTTACGGAGAATTTCAGCGTATTTTTACCCTTTTCAAGGCCGCCAAGCCGGTTGACTGCAAAAACAAGGCCCCGGTTCGCGGCGGTGAGTTCGCCGTTGGCACCGATCGTCACGCCGGGAGGAAGCTTGTTGTAACCGTCCGGACGGCCGTTCTTGTCGAGGTCGGCGGTCCAAGCGGGGAAAATGTTCTCGGCCGGATCGGTCTTGCTGTAATAGAGCCGCCGTGCCCAGTCAGACTGGGTGCGGACGGGGATCTTTGCCTCGTTCAGCCACGCGAGCAGTTCGTCGTGGACCTTGAGGAAGGCTTCCCAGGTCATTCCCTTGCCGGGCTTCAGGTGGCTCGACGCGAAAAGCACCTGATGTTTTGCATAAGCATCGGCGATCTGGGTCTTGATCTTGTCGAGCGGATCGCGGTCGAGGTGGAGCTGCCCCCACATCATTGCGTAGGCGCAGCGTTCCGGGTTCGTTTCGCAGTAGATCTTGTTTGCGCGGTTCTGATACGTCGCGGCGCAGATGTAGCCGTGCCTGGCGTAGCCCTTGCGGACGTTGTCGGCCTGCAGGATGGCTTCGGAGCCGCCGGGCTGGATCCACGCGGTCGGGACGGGGATGCCGATCTTTTTGCATTCGGCGGCGGTGAGTTCGGCGAGTTTGCTCATGCCCGCCTCGGTCGCAGCGAAACCGAACTTCTTGCTGGCGGTGGTAACGTCCGCGCCCTTGACCGGCTTGAACTTGACCGGTTCTCCCCAGAACGTCCAGGCGGTGAAGCGGCCCCGTTTCCTGCGGTCCTGCGTCACTGCGTAGACTTTCCCGTCATAGACCATCTGTCCGTTGGGCCGGAAGTACTTCTGGAATTCCTCCGGGATGACGACCTCGGCGCCGTCCAGGTCGGCCTTGAACGCAACCGGCTTCTCGGCGGCGGGCTCGTCGTTGCGACGCACGTATTTGAGGCAGACGATCTTTTCCGTCACATGATCGACCCACGGCTCCCCGGCGTATTTCGCCGCGTCCTCGGCGACGAACTTGAACGCGGAATGGTTCGGCGTATGGTCCATGATCTCATGTCCGCGCTTGACCAGACTGCGCAGGAACGCCTTCTCTTCGGCGTTGAAGCAGTCCGGACGGAAGATCACCGCATACATCAAAGGCACGTGATGCTTGTCGAAGACCGCGGCCATTTCACCCCAGACCTTCAGCGGGTGGTTGTCGTCGTAACGGAAACCCACGCCGCCCTCTTTTTTGACTGTACCGGGGTCGGCGGCAAACACGGAGACCGCAGCAAGCGCAGCGGCGGACAAGATGGATTTTTTCATCGAAAAATTACCTTTTGATTTTTCCTGTTATTCCTTCGAAATCACCTTCATTGCTTTCTCGTTCGGAAGCACCGTTTCGGGGGCACAGAGGAGCTCCTCCGGCGTTTTCACCAGTGCGCAGCCGAGAATTTGGGAAGCCGCCTTTTCCACCTGAATATCGACGGTGAGATCGCCTGCGGCCCGGCGGGGAAAATTGAAAAACTTATGCGAAGTCCACGGAATGACAGCCCAGCCTTTCCGCTCTGCGGAACCATCCGGCTTCAATTTGGAATGGATCATTTTTCCGCTCTGACGCGCATGGAAAATCTTCCACGGGATCCGGGTCATCCGTACGGCAAGGTAATATTCTCCTTGCGGAACTCCGCTGAACTTGAGTGTATAATTTGTTTTGCCGCGTTTCACGACCTGTCCGTAAACGACATTCTTGCGCATGGCGGCAACTTTCTTGAGATCGTCGCGGTTGTCGAAATAGACCGAGACCGGACGTGCAAGTCCGTCCGGCGTGCGGATCAGGAAGGCTCCGCAGTTTTTTCTCGCTTCGGGCGCTCTTTCCGGCAAAGCGGTCACGGTCAGTTCGACCGTTTCTCCGGGTTTGATCATCCCTTCGGCCGGTATTACGCTGAAGAACGGCGAAAATTCCGGCCGGACGATGCGGAAGCCGCCGGAATATCCGGTCGATTTCAGCTGGATTTTCCCGGTAAGAACAGCGGATGAAAGTTTCACACTCAATGCGGATGTTTCGAGCGCAAGCGGACGGACCGGCAGATTGCCGGAGGCTCCGATACGGTCTCCCAGATTGGCGAGTTTTTCACCTTTGACCGGAGTTTCAAGCTTCCATCCGCCGGAAAGCGGGAATTTGCCTTCCTTATCATGTTTTCCCTGTCCTTTCGGATAATTCGCCATCATCCCCTTCCGGCAGAAGGAATAGATGTTGTGATCGACATCGGCTCCGGCAGCCCAGAAAGCACCGGCGAACGGACGGCTGTTGATGAAAAGATTGTTTTTCACGACCGATTTCAGTTCCATCGCCTGTTCCGGAGTGATCTTCGCTTTATAGCCGGAAACGGAGACGCTGCCGGTAAAAGTATTGCCGAAAATATGGATCCGGCCCGTATAATAGGCGGAAGAATTATTTTTGATCCCCGCAAACGCTGAATCGAACTCATCGCCGGGATTGATCCTGAGATTGTTGATGATGTAGGATGGTCCTTCTTTGCAGGGGGCAATGCTGACTCCGCAGAAAGAGCCTTCCATCAGGTTGTCCGAAAAACGGATGTTTTGCTGCAATCCGTCCAGTTCGATCGTGTCATCATTGCAGAACGCCAGATAGTTGCCGCAAATTTCCGCATCGATGTTCGGGTTGCCTTGAATAACGTCGTTCCAGCGGTGATGATCGGAACCGATAATATTGTTCCAGCGGATGGTAAGACCTCTCGCGCCGCGGTAGTTGATCCCGCTCGGTCCCCATGGATGATGATAGAACCAGGAATTCGCATGGCACCGCGGATCGTGCACAAAATTGCGTTCGATCAGGATATCCCTGCCGCCGCGGACGGTGATCGCACCCTCATTCTCCACATATTTCCCGTTTACGTAAAGAAGCCCTTTTGCATGTTCGGTATCGGTCTTGTCCGGCGGGAATTCGAACGGAACGCGGGCAGTCCCGTAATCGCCGAGGTCGCAGTTCACGATGCGGAAATTTTCGCAATCCTTCAGATGGATGACGTAATGGCCTCCGCCGCGTATGGTCAGCCCGTCCAGAATCACATAGCGGATCTTGTTCGCGAGGATCGCCTCCTGATGTTTGAAATCGGCTTTCAGCACGGTTCCCGGTTTGGCCGTATAGCGGATATACCCCTTTTCCGTTCCGGATTCGGCCAACTTCAGATATCCCTGGAAATTCTCATTGGTCAGCACGATCGTTTTTGCGATGGGGACGTCGGAAGATTTGGTGGTGAAACTGCCCGTTTCCATTTTTCCGTCGCGGGTGATCCTGTATTCATACTTCGTTCCTTCCCGGAGACGGAAAATGGAGCCTCGCAGTTCCTTTTTGTCCGGGGAAAGCACGAGTCTTTGCGCGGGGATCCATTCCGCATCTCCCGCTTTCCGGAATTCCAGCGGGGCTCCGTCCTTACCCGCGGCAGTGTAAATGGCCGCGCTCCCGAATCCAGGGTATGCATACGGATATTCAACGGAGAACGCGGAGACCGCCGCAAGCACGGCGGCGGACAAGATCAACTTTTTCATTGGCAAACCTCCATTGGATGGAGCCGATTTCAAAACGTTTTGGCTCATCTTGTTAAAAATTTTTATTCAGCGTCATGACATTTCCCGGCTTGATTTCCAGATATCTCCGCCTCTCAGTACCAATCGGATTTGACGGAACCGGTCGTCTTCCCGGGATTCTCCGGGTCGTAGACAAATCCGTGATGCTCTTCGTGGCCGGCAAGGGGTTTCTCGGGGAGCCGCCAGGGCTTTTCATTGGTGAAATCATGCTGGAAGATATTTTCGATCCGACGACGTTTCTCCAGATGGTTCATACAGCTGATGATGCATCCCCGGGCACCGCAGATGGCGATGGGATATGCCGAAAAAGCCTTCCACGTCGGCACGGCGTTGAAAAGCGAATGACCGAAATTCCACCCTTCGACCCAAGTGTTGCCCTGCTCATCCATCGGCAGGTAGATGCCGGGGAAAGTTTTGACAAAATGTGGCGACGTGGTCCGGTTGAGTCCGAAATGGGTCAGTTTGCATTTGCCGAGCTTGAGGTCGTTGCACTCCCAGCTCACGCCCGCCGCCGTGAAGGTGTTTCCCTTCTTCATATCGATGGCATTTCCGGGACAATCCCGCGCACAGAGTTTGCAGCGGTCGCAGATCCGGCTGATACGGATGGGATCCGGTTCCAGTTCGGCATCGGTCAGTATAAGACCGAGGCGCTGCCGGGGACCGAACTGAGGCGTGAGCAGGACCTTGCTCCAACCCATTTCTCCCAGACCGGCCAAAACGGCTGCGATTCGGAGACTCACGTTGACGTCCCGCGGATATTTTCCCCCGGGCGGAACGGGACCGCGGGGCCCGGCCTCTTTCAGCGTTGCGGCGGGAGGACACGGTACGGAAAGATAACCGTGATCCTCGATGAAACGTCCGATGCGGTAGTTGGCCTGATGGACCAGTTTGGTCAGTCCGGAATAGGCGAATACCTGATAACTGGGCCAGTGGGTTCCCCGTTCGATCCCCCGGTAACAGCCGCGGAGGATCCGGCGTGCGAAGACGATGACTGACTTTGCTCCGGGGAAGACCGTGCGCGGAGACATATATTCAGGCGCTCCCTTGAAACGTTCAATGGGCGCGATGCCGACGGCATCCACGCCGACCACATTTCTGGCGAAATCCTTCAGTTCCTGTGAAGTCAATGAAGTCATTTTTTCTCCTCAAGATGGCGACAGCAGGCCCGGCCGCAGGAGGCTCCGGTCCGGTTGGGTTCGAGTCCGAGGGAATAGGGCCGCGGCCAGGTCCCCGTGGTGCACACCCGGCAGCTCTCCACGCGCAGACGCCAGTGCTTCAAGGTTCCGGCGGGATAGACCGACTCGGTGAGAGTGTTCCGGTCGAGGGCGCAAGCCGGGCAGGCGGCGGCGCAGGCCCCGCAGTGGTCGCACAGTCCGCCGGGAAACACCGGGTCGGGTTCCAGTTCGAGGTCGGTCAGCACGGCGGAAAAGACCTGCCGGGGGCCGAACTGCGGCGTGAGGAAAAGTTTGCCGTCGCCCAATTCGCCCAGACCGGCGGCGAAGGCGGCATATTCCATATCGATGATGACATCCGGTGCCGGACGGTCGGGAGACACGGGAACGCCTTTATCCCGCAGATCATAGGAGCAGCGGACCATGGGAACGGTTTCGAACCCCTCACTCTCAATCCGCCGGCAGAAATTGTAGGTCACTTCCTGCATGTAATTGGAAAATCCGGTGGGATCCGCGCCGGAGTAGGTTCCCCAGTTGGTTCCGTTTTCGATCCCCTGCAGGGCGCCCCGCAGAATCCGGAATCCCAGCACGATGACGGATTTGGTGTCCGGTTTGATCTCCGTCGGATTTTCGTTGCCGGGAACCTCGGCAAAGCGTTCGACGGGAGCGATCCCGACCAGATCGGCTCCGCAGTCGAGAGCAAGTTTCTTCACCCTTTGCGCATCCAGCATTTTATCTCTCCTGACTTGTAGGCTTCTTTATATCAATTTCACCCGAACTGTTACTTTCTTGTAAAATATACTTTGATTCCAATAAATGACAATGCTAAAAAATAAGACTATTTTGTTAATGATTTCAATTTTTTGCGTTTTTACTGCGATATGACATTTCCCGCATTCCTTTGCCTGCCGCATTTCAATTTTATTTTCGAATTAATAGAAGAGTCATTCTGCAATAACTGCGTTCATTTTCTGCCGGGCTGTCTTTTGACAGTCGCGTCTCTTTTCCGCGGAACATGGTTTTTCGGAGTTACGCCCCAGCGCCGGGTGTAAACCCAGATGAAATAACTGCTGGAACTGAACCCGCAACGGTCGGCGATCTCCCCGATCTGAAGCGAAGTGGTCTGGAGCAGGTGATGCGCGGCTTCCAGCCGGAGTGCGGTCAGATAAGCGGAGAAGCCCACTCCGTATTCGCGGTGAAAGCTGCGTGAAAGGTGAGACGGACTGATCCCGGCGAACGCCGCGGCGTCTTTCAAGGTCACCGGGGAACTGAAGTTCCGGTCCAGATAGTGTTTCACTTGCCGCATGATCTCGGCTGCGGGCTGATTGGAAACGATTTTCTCCGTTTCGGGAGCATTGTCCCTGATGTCGAAATAAAAGAGCATCAAAATGCTGAAAAGCTGCAGCGAGGCATTGCGTTTTCCCAGTTCGGTTTCCTGAAAATGGTCACGCAGATACTCAAGACGCCGGCGGGCTTCGTTCCGGGTTTCATAGGACAGATTGAGCATCGTGAGATTGTTGACCTGCCGGAAGTAGTCTTTTTCCTCCCAATCGAAAAAGATACACAAAATGCGGAGTCCCTTTATGGGGACGAACTCGTCCCGGTGAAGCGTTCCGGCGGGGATCAGCAGGAAATCTCCGGGCACCGCGTCGAAACGCAAGTCCTTTCCGATATGGAGCGTCACCTGCCCGTCCAGCACATAGAGCAGTTCATTCTTGTACGCCCGATGGTCCGTCTGTGAATAAATGTTTTCATAATCCCTTACCTTGAACCGCGTGAGTTTCGGATGATGTTCGGGGAATATTGCTTCTGTCAGATCCATGGAATTCCGCCTTTTTTACGATTTCCTATTAAAATAACGCCGGAAATTACGAATTTCAAGAGCAAAAGCGCAAAAAATCTAAATCATTAACAAAATAGTCTTATTTTTTAACATTGTAAATCAATAAAATCAAAATATATTTCCCTTAAAAGCAGAAACTGATTTCAACCGGAAGGAAGATACAAGATGAAATTGCTGAAAGTCGGACTTGTCGGGACCCGTTTTGGAGCATATTGGGCTCAGCGGGATGTGCTTGGCGGCAGCGGGAAAAATTATGTCGAAATTGCCGCGGTGTGTTCTCTTGATCTGGAAAGTGCAAAGCAGTGCGCTGAAAAGATCGGATGTTCCCGGTATGTCACGGATATGGAAGAACTGCTTCAAGATCCTTCGATCGATGCCATCGCCCTCTTCACTCCGCCGGCAGGCAGAGCAGCCTTGATCGAGCGCTGCATCAATGCGGGGAAAGCTGTTATGACGACAAAACCGTTCGAGGATGATTCGGCGGAAGCGCTGCGTGTACTGACTCTCGCACGCAGCAAAAACAGTATTGTGCATATCAACTCCCCGTCTCCGGTTCCGGGAGATGATCTGGCCGTTATCTTCGACTGGCAGAAAAAATACGATCTCGGGAAACCTCTTTCAGCTTATTGGGAAAACTATACCCGGTATTACGACAAAGCGGATGGCCGCTGGTTGGATTCCCCCGAACTTTGTCCGTTTGCTCCGATTTTTCGAATCGGGATCTATGGGATCAACGATCTGATCAGATTTTTTGGAAAATTCGACCATATCGACGGGACGCAGTCCCGCCTTTTTACCGGCCGCCCGACTCCGGATCATGCATCGATCCTGATGCGCTTTCAAAACGGAGGCATAGCAATGATCCATTCCAGTTTCTGCATCGGAGACGGCCGGCCGTATCCCTCGCACATGATCCTGCACTTCGAACGGGGCACGGTGCGCAGGACCTTCTGGCACGACGAAGGTACTGTTGACTACCGCAATTCTATTTTCTCCAGCGTCAAACTGGAACTCAACTGCATTTCTGCAAACGAATTTCACTCCGAAACCATGTCCATTCCGCCGGAACGCCGCAGCGGAGGGTATCTCTGGAAGGAATTCTATGATGCGGTCACTCAAAAACATCCGCTTCCCAATGAGGTCGATCCCGAGACGGTCGCCGAGGGGATCCGGGCAATTGAACAATTAAAAGAATTACAGCACTCGTTTCCCTGCTGATCCGGACGACGGGATCCGAGTGATGAACAACAAACAATAAGAAAGGAAAATGATCATGGCAGAAAAATGGAAACCGAAAGCGATCTTCTACGATTCGAAAAAAACACTTTGGGACTGGTCAGCCGTCTGGACTGATGCCTGTGCAAGGCTGCTCAAGAAATACAAATCCGATATTGAGCCGGCCGAGTTCAAGCGGGTCTGGAATTTTTACCACACTTATTTCAATCATATCGGCGCTTTCGGTTCGAACAATGCGTTCCAGTGGAATCAGCAGAGAGCGTTGATGCATGCTTTCCGTTACTTCAACATCGTCGGCGATCCCGAGGATGTCAGTTTCATGGAAAAGGCATGGAAGGACGTCAAGCCCTTCCCGGAAGTTCCCGCGGAGCTCAAAAAACAGCAGAAACTCTGCAAGGTTTTCACCTTCTCAAATATCGAACGCTATTATCTGGATCTCCTGATTTCCCACACGGACGGATTCAAGCCGGATTTCGTCGGCGATATGATGACCGCCGGA
Source organism: Lentisphaerota bacterium (assembly GCA_015061565.1). Lineage (GTDB taxonomy): Bacteria > Verrucomicrobiota > Lentisphaeria > Victivallales > UBA1829 > SIG94. Next base: position 5,343 of record SUWI01000046.1, on the reverse strand, counting down.
TGCTCCAAGCCGAATCCGCGTGCCTATTACTGGGTACTGGAACAGACCGGACTCACCGTGAATGATGTGCTGTACTGCGCATGTCCTCAGTGGGACCTGCAAGGCGCTCTGGCGATCGGAATGAAGACCATCTGGCTGAACCGCGACAACGAGCCGTTGACCGGGGCCCAGCCCGATTACATCGTTTCCGATTTGAAAGGTGTCACGAAGGTTGTAGAAAGTTACTTCAAACGGAAGTGAAGCCATAAGGCGAGGATGGTCCGCCTTGACCATCCTTGCGATTGGATTTCGCTTCAGAGAAACAACACGGCACAGATGTTATTGAACAAAGAGACTGCAGAGCTTTTTTCTGCAGCCGCAAATGGGCGGGACTGACAAAAGCGACGACCGATGGTTTTTCGGGGCACGAAACAACAAGCCGGGAGTCAGCGCCGCTGAATGAAAGGATATAAGAAAAATGAGTGAAACACTTGCAATTTACGGTGGGACTCCGGCAGTCGATTCGTCCAAAGTGGTCAACTGGCCTCCCATCGACGAGATCGATGAAAAAATGGTCATGGATGCGCTCCATCAGCGCACTCAGTCACGGGGTATCCACAATCTGGAATTTGAAAAGGAGTTCGCGGCATGGAACGGCAACCAGTATGCGCTTTTCACCAACTCCGGGACCGCAGCACTTCACATGTGCCTGGTCGGCTGCGGCGTCGGTGCGGGTGACCATGTGCTCGTCACCGCCTATTCCTGGAGTTCAAGCGCCACCTGCATCCTGCACCATGACGCCATTCCGATCTTCGTGGACATCAATCCGGAAACGTTTCTGATGGATCCCGACAAGATCGAGGCGGCGATCACCCCGCGCACCAAGGCAATCATCGTGGTTCAGCTCCACGGTCTCTGCGATGATATGGACAAGATCAACGCAATCGCGAAAAAACACAATCTGAAAGTCATTGAGGATGCCTGTCAGGCGCACGGTGCTCTTTATAAAGGGCACAAGGCCGGAACCCTGGGTGACTGCGCGGCCTTCAGTTTCAACCAGAACAAATGCCTCTGCTGCGGCGAAGGCGGCATGTTCGTCACCAATGACAAGGATATTTACGACGCTGCCGCCAAGCTGTGGAGTTTCGGCGAGACCGCCCGTCCGGAACAGAACCGGGATTATCATGCCTATGCGCTGGGGTGGATGTACCGCAACAACGAGATCACCGCCGCCTACGGACGCGCCCAGCTGTCCAAATACGACTACTATTTCAAAACCCTGCGGGGCAACGGCGAATATCTGCTGGAAAACCTGAAGGGGACTCCGAACCTGCTGCTGCCTTATGAACCGGAATGGGCCACCCACAACTGGTACAACTTCAATCTGCGGATCGACTTCGACAAGCTGGGCATCACCGATCCCCAGGAGCAGGTGAAATTCCGGAACGCTGTAGCGGCGGCTTTGAAGGACGAAGGGACCGGCGCCTCGGTCTGGCAGCGTTTCACCCTGCCGGAAATGACCGTGTTCCGGGCTAAAAACGCTTACGGCCACGGTTATCCGTGGAGTATCCCCGGCGCGGATGAAGGAGTGGACTACTCCCTCGAAAAATTCCCCAATGCGCTTGCCTACAGCAGAAAATACATTTCGCTGGTCAAAACGCTCCGCGCGCCCAACGGACTCGATATCGCCGAACAGGTCCGGGATGGCATCGTCAAGGTCTTCTCCAACCTGGACCAGATCGATCCCGAACGCATCAATGCCATTGTCGAAGCGAGGAAAAAGAAAAAATAAAAATGATCTGCTGATCTGCGAGGTGAAAAATGGCTGAACAAATCAACATCGGCTGGGCGAAGCGTTCGCTGGCCCCGCCGTATCCGGTCCCGATCCCGGGACAGTTCTATCTGCGGGTCTCGCTGGGAACTTACACCCCGGTTTATGCCAGCTGCCTGCTGCTGGAAAACGGCGAAGATCTGGTCGCTTTCGTTTCCTGCGACATGGTCAACGTGGTTCCGGACGTTCTGCTCAAGGTCCAGGCACTGCTGCGGGCGGAGATCCCCGGCTTTCCGGCGGAGAAACTCATCGTCAACGCGACCCACACCCATGCTGGACCCGGTTCCTCGGATGTGGACGACTATCCCCGCAAGACGGAGATGAAGTCCGGCGAAGAAGTTCGGATCTTTCTCGCCCGCCAGATCGCCGATGCGGTGAAGGAGGCGTGGGAAAAACGCGCTCCGGGCTCCATTGCCTACGGCTACGGTTTCGCCACCACCGGACACAGCCGCAGGAGCGTCTATCTGGAGGACATCGGAAAGAAATATCCGGCCAAGTCCGGCATCGCGGTGAATGGTTTCGCCAAGATGTACGGCAAGACGAACGATCCGCTTTTTGCCTCGTATGAAGCGGGGACCGATTCGTTCATCAACCTGTTGTATGCTTTCGATGCGTCGGGAAAACTTTCCGCGGCGGTGATCAACGTGCCTTGCCCCTCCCAGACCAATGGACATGCCTGGGAGCTCCAGGCTTCATTCTGGCATCCGGTCCGGGAAAAATTGACTGAAAAATACGGTGATATCTGCATCGTGGGACAGTGCGCGGCCGCGGGCGATCTTGCACCTGGACAACTGCATTATCTGGAAGCGGAAAAACGGCGCTACAAACTGAAATATCCGGAGAAGATCGCACGGATCATGGCCCATCCGATGAAACGGCCTCCTCTCCCCGAAGATATTCAGGCGGAAAACGAAAAAGCCTGTCTGGAGTTCATGCGGGCGGAAGACATCGCCGGCCGCATCGTTGCCGCATTCGACGAGGTTTTGAGCTGGGCGGGAAAGGAGAAAATTTCCGCGCCGGAGCTGAAACACGAGGTCCGGACCGTGAACCTTGCCCGGCGCATGTTCCCGAAAGATATGCTGGAGGCGGAAAAAGCCAATCTGGAAGCGCTGATGAAAGAACCATACCTGACGGACGGCGATCCGTGGACCATGCTTCGCGACAATTCGAAACTCTGCAGCCGCCGGAACCGCTGTCAGGGCGTGATCAAACGGTATGAAATTCAGGATTCGGAGCCGGAGATCCTTTCCGACATCCATGCAGTGCGGATCGGAGACATCGCGTTCACCACCTGTCGGTTCGAGCTGTTCATCGATTACATGCACCGGATCCAGGCGCGCAGCCCGTTCATCCAGACCTTCATCGTCCAGCTGACGACCGGCCCCAACGGTTCCGGATCGTATCTGGCCACGGAACGGGCCGAAAAGAACAAAGGCTACAGTGCTTCCCCCTACTGCAATCAGGTTTCATACCAGGGCGGACAGCAGCTGGTGGAAGAATCGCTGAAAATACTCGAGGAGCTCAAAGACCAATGAAATACTCCATGATGACTTACACCCTCATGCGCCAGAAAGGATGTTTCACTCCCGCCGACTGCGTCCGTGTGGCCCGTGAACTGGGCATGGAGGGGATCGACTGGGTCTCCACCTATGGAGAAGACCCGGCTCTGCTTAGGAAAATGAGCGAGGATGCCGGGCTGACCGTTGCCGCGCATACTTTTTTCATCCGGCCGAAAGAAGGAGAAACGATTGCAGGTGTCATCGAACGTTCCCTGGACAATGCCTGTATCCTCGGCGCGCCCGTGGTAATGATCCCGCCCGCACCGCTTAAGGATGTCGAGTCACGGGAGGAAAACCGGAAACACTGGTGCGAACGGCTTGCCTTGGCCGCGTCCCTGGCCAAAGCCAGGAACTTAATCCTGACGGTGGAAAATTTTCCCGGCTTGCTGAGCCCAGTCGTGACCGCGGCGGATTTCCACGAGGTGCAGCGGGCTGTCCCTTCGCTGAAACTGACCTTTGACAACGGCAACGCTTCCACCGGTGAGGATCAGCTTGCCAGTCTCCGGGCGTGCGCCGATGACATCGTCCACGTCCATTTCAAGGACTGGGAACGCAGCGAAACTCCCGTTGATGGGATGCGTCAAATGCTTGACGGGGCGTATTACCGTCCCGCGCTCATCGGCGAGGGCGTCGTGGACAGCCGCGCAACGGTGCGGGAACTCGAAAGAATCGGTTACAAGGGTTTCATCAATATCGAATATGAAGGGAACAAATATCCGGGAGACGAGGCCGTAAGAAGAGTGCTTGATTTTTTGAGAAATTGATTGGTAAAAAACAGTTTCATCTGCCCGGCAATGGGCAAAACAAGGAAAGGAAAAAACAAGTTTTTTATAAATGAAGAAATCATGTCCGGAAGACCGACAGTCAATATTTGCCTGTGTCCGGACAGGTCCAGCTGTTCTGCATTGACATTGCATCAACCGACAAGGAGGAAATCATGGAAAAGAAAGGAAGAACGGCAAGAACGGAAACACGGAGTTTTACTTTGATAGAGCTCCTCGTGAAAACTGCTTGCTTCAGCAGTGATTTGGCAAAAGCGATCAAGGTATGAGGCAGGAGAGATGAGGTAAAAGGCAACAATGGGAAATCCTGTTTTTCCAACGTTGAGAATTTTCGCAATTTACCAGCATCTTTCCGATTAACTCCAATATTACATGAAAACAATGAAAAACAAAAATGAAAGGACATTGAACATGCCGAAATACAAGAAAAGTTTTGACACCTCCTCTCTCATACCTCATCTCTCATACCTGAAGCGTAAAATGCCTCGGCATTTTACGCTGATCGAGCTCCTCGTGGTCGTGGCGATCATCGCGATATTGGCGGGAATGCTGCTGCCGGCGTTGAATGCGGCCAGGGAACGGGCGAAAAACATCCAGTGCACGGCAAATCTGAAACAACTGGGAACCGGCATGCTCGCTTATACCGTTGACCATAAAGACTGGTTTCCCCAGGTTTATGTCAATGGCACTTTATTCATCAACATAAAAACGGAAGGTATCTGCTGGGATGCGCAGATCGGCCAGTATGTGGGTTATGTTTACAAAGGAAGGAAGAAAAAGTATTTTACTTCCGCACAGCAGGTTTTCCGCTGCCCATCTGCCGGTGAATATCATGCCGCGGATTACATGTCGCGAGGATATGTCATGAACCAGAATGTTGCAGGATATGCGGATGGGGGGAGCAAACTTACCATACCTCCGGAGTACAATGCGAGAACGCATGGGCACGCAAAAATACCGGAACAGATGGTTCTGATCGATTACGGAGATTACGACAGAAATTTTATAAATTGGGGATATGGAAATAAGTTCGATGGGGGCAGAGAGTATGTGGCGAGAGGAGTGTTTGTCGAGAAAACCGTCCAATATGCACGTCATGGCAGAACCTTTAATTTTGTCCGTAAAGACGGTTCATTACACCGGTCAAAACGAACAGGCAACAATTTCAAAGAAGATTTCCTGTTTTTTATAT
>SUWI01000354.1 GCA_015061565.1 Lentisphaerota bacterium | reverse complement strand
CCCCTACCCGCCGGGGATCCCGGTGATCATGGGGGGCGAGATCTTCAACGCCAAAGCGGAACCGATCCTGGATTACCTGCTGACCCGTCAGCAGTTCGAGGAGACCTTCCCCGGCTATGAAGGCGACATCCACGGCGTCGAGCGCCGCTGTGAAAACGGCAGGACCGTCTTCACCACGCTGTGCCTGAAATAACCAGATCAAAGGAGCATAACCATGAGTTCAATGGTCAAAAAAACGGGCATGGGGGTATTCACGCTCGCCATGCTGAATGTGGCCGCGGTGCTGTCGATCCGGAATCTGCCGTCGCAGGCGGAATACGGCTGGAGCATCATTTTCTACATCACGGCGGCGTCGATCTGTTTCTTCCTGCCGTCGGCGCTGGTGTCGGCGGAACTGGCCTCGGCCTGGCCGGAGGACGGCGGCGTCTATCTGTGGGTGAAGGAGGCGTTCGGCCCGAAATGGGGCTTCGTGGCGATCTCGATGCAGTGGGTGGAAAACCTGCCGTGGTTCCCCGCGGTGCTGACCTTCGTAGCCTCGGCGATCGCGTATGTGTTCAATCCGGCGCTGGCGAACAGCCGATGGTTCGTGTTCATCGTGGTGATCGCGAGTCTGTGGCTGGCCACGTTCCTCAATTTCCGCGGCATGAAGCTGTCCGCCTTCCTGAGCAGTTCCGGCGCCATCGCCGGCACACTCATCCCGGGCGTGCTGATCATCCTGCTGATGCTGGCGTTCTTCATCATGGGCAAGCCCAGTTCGATCCCGTTCTCGGCCAAGGCCCTGATCCCGAACCTCGGCAACATGAACCAGATCATGCTGCTTTCCGGCATGATGGTGGCGATCTCCGGCATGGAAATGTCCGCAGTCCATGTGACCGATGTGGCGAATCCCAAAAAGAATTTTCCGCGGGCGGTGTTTATCTCCTGCGTGATCATCATTCTCCTGAGCATCCTCGGTTCGCTGGGGATCGCCGTGGTGATCCCGCAGAACGACATCAGCCTCGCCGCCGGCGCGCTCCAGGCGTTCGACAAGATGTTCCAGATCTTCCACCTGCGCTGGATGACCCCGATCATCAGTTTCCTGCTCGCCTACGGGGCGCTGACCATGGTCGCCACCTGGGTGCTCGGCCCGTCCAAAGGCGTGCTCGAGGTCGCGCAGGAAGGATATCTGCCGCAATACTGGCAGCACCGCAACGAAAACGGCATGCCGACGCGGATCCTGATCCTGCAGGCCGTGATCTCCTCGCTGCTTTCGCTGGTGATCTTCTTCATGCCGACCATCAGCGGCGCGTTCTGGATCATGTCCGCGCTGACCGCCCAGCTTTACATGATCATGTATCTGTTCATGTTTGCGGCGGCGATCAAGCTGCGATATTCCAAGGCGGACGTGCCGCGTCCGTATAAGATCCCTGGCGGGAAACTCGGCATGTGGATCGTTTCCGGCATTGCGTTCCTGACCTCGCTGCTGGCGATCGCGGTCGGATTCATTCCCACCGGCAACGTCCGCGCGGAAGGGACCCATGCGGTGATCCTTTATATCGCGTTCCTGTTTTTCGGTTCGCTTTTCTTCATGGCGGCCCCGCTGGTGCTTTATCACTGGTGCATGGCCGGCAGGAAAAAGGAAAACCGTCCGGAGTCGGAAGCCTACACTCATGCCGACTGACATCAGGCAATTTTCATAAGGCAGCGGCGGCATTCGCAAAACGGATACCGCCGTATTTCTTTGTCTGCTGTCTTTTGATCCGCTTGCAATTCTTCGATTCGGTATTATATTGCTCAAAGGAAGCCCCCGAAGGGGCCCCCCACTGGTTCACCTGTTACGGTTTCCAAAGCTGTCCGTTATCGAACAGCATCCGGACCAGTTTCCGGGATTTCTCCCGTTCGGCTTTCCGGAGCTTCCACCTCTGGAAAGCCTTTTTCATGCCTCGAGAGCGGAAGTTTCCCGGCACCTCGCCGCCGAACTGCTCTATGCCCCGGACGCCAAACTCAAGGATTTCCAATTCATTGATGCGGGCGGCCGCCGCTGGAAGACCGAAAAGTATTTCAACATGCTCGGGAGGACGCTCCTGCACAACAACGCGCGGGAATGTTATCTTGCCGGATGCGCCAAAGCGGGCAGCGACATCGTGACGATCTCCGTTTCCGGCGACAGCTGCGACGCCTGCGGGAAATATGAGAATGCGCTGCTCTCGATCTCCGGCGCCACGCCGGGGTTGCCGACGCTGGAAGAAGCGATGGCGGAAGGATTGTTCCATCCGAACTGCACCCACCGGATCATCGCCGTGCCGGAAAGCATTGCAAGGAAGAAGTACGGATTTGAAGGCGGGAGTGAAAAACCGAAGGCAAAAGAAACGCCGGCAGAGAAACCGACCAGTCAGACGGGGCAGACGGGTCAGACAAAACAACAAGCACCATTCGGATTTTTCGGCGGGAGAAAGCCCGAAAAATTCGAAGGCAAATTATTCCAGGGCGATCTTACTCCGGAAGCTGCGAAACTGAAAAAACAACTGGAAAAAGCCGGTGCCGCGCCGGAACAAATCGATGCTATTCTCTGGAATCACAATGCCAAGATGCAGGAACTCATGGGACGAGCACCGAAATACTTTTTCCATGATAAAATTCTTCTGGCTGAAACCATTCCGGGAACAACTGAAACACATCTGGCAAAATCGCCGAATGACTGGAACGGACATCCCATGACGATCACCCATGAATATGGGCATTCGTTCTACAATACGCTGTTGAAAAAATATCCGGAACTGATCGAACAGTTTAATCAATGTGTCGAGAAAGACAAAGAAGCATTTTTGAAACATAAATGGCCATTCAGTTATGACTGCATTGGAAATCCTGGAACGAAAAAAACATATCAAGATATACTTACAAAAGAATTTTATGGAGAAAACAGAAAATTTGCTGATCTTTCTCATTCGGAAAGCTGGAAAATTTATGCAAAAGCGGATATATTAGGGGATATTACAGATGGGGAATATGGGTTTGGTCATTTCGGTTACAGCAAAGGCGATTTCCCTGAAGCATTCGGCAATATGTATCTGGCGGTAAAATATGACTGGAAAACTTTTGAGACCGATTATCCGGCCATGTGGAAATTTATGAAAGGGCTGCTCGATGACTGATAAAGAATTTGAAGATTTGAAACAGAAATTGGTGGATTATGATAGATGGGGGCAGGAATTAAAAGACATATCAAAAAAATGGAGAACAAAACACCAAGCTGTATATTTTGCTTTTGAATACCCTGTCCCATATCTGCAAAGACGAGTTTTTGATGTCTTGTTCAGTGATTTGTCCGATGAACAAAAATGGAATGAATTGGAAAAGATTCTTCCAAACGACGGCCACTACCTTTAATCACCGCCGGATCATTAAAGACAGAAACGGGTTGGCTTTAATTTCACGGACCTGACGGACAGAAAATCTCCCACCTTCCCCGGGTACCCGGGCTATAAGACCTATAGGACCGATAGGACCGATACGCAGGCCACACGGCTGCATTGCCAGACAGGACGGACTAGTCGGACAGGTCTGACGGGAAATCTTGCGGCTGTTTTACGCTTGCCCTCTGTGAAAACGGAGGGCTTTTTCATGTTCGA
>SUWI01000353.1 GCA_015061565.1 Lentisphaerota bacterium | reverse complement strand
TGAAGTCGATCTTTTCCTCGCCGCTGCCGTAAAGCAGCACGTGACGGACCTTTTCCGGCAGATCCTTCCACGGCGTGGAAAGCATGTCCGGCATGCGGTAATGTTCCGACACGCAGCGGAGCAGATGGTTGTAGTAGATCAGGAGCCGGCGCGGCCCCCGCCGCCAGGCGGGAATGGCGCCGTTGCGGATCGATTTCGTGTCATCGGGGATCACCAGTTCCGGATCCATGACCATCAGCGCTCCGATGCCGTTGCAGACCGGACACGCTCCGAAAGGACTGTTGAACGAGAAATTGCGCGGCTCGGGTTTCGGAAAACTGATCTCGCAGTCGGGACAGGAGAAATGCTCGCTGATCTTTTCCTCTTTCCATTTCTTTTCCGCGGGTGATTTCTGGTCGGGGGAAGCGGACCGGTCTTCCAGCAGGACGACCAGATTGCCGCCGCCGAGCCGGAGCGCGGCTTCGACCGAATCGTTCAGCCGCGAAGATTCGAGCCGGCCGGTGATCAGCCGGTCCACCACCGCTTCGATGTTATGCCGGATCGTCTTGGCAAGAGTCGGAAGTTCCTCGCCGTCCAGGAGCAAGATTTTACCGTCGATCCGGGCGCGGACAAAGCCGTCCTTGCGGATTTTTTCCAGCACATCGCGGTGTTCGCCTTTCTTGCCGGAAATATACGGGGCAAGGATCATCATCTGAAGGCCGGGTTCGATCTTCTGGAGTTTTTCGCAGATGCTCTGCGCGGACTGTGCCTTGAGGACGCGCCCGCATTTGGGGCAGTGCGGGGTGCCGGTATGGGCGTAAAGCAGACGCAGATAGTCGTAGATCTCGGTAACGGTCGCGACCGTGGACCGGGGATTGGAGCCGGCGGAACGCTGTTCGATGGCGATCGCGGGCGAGAGTCCTTCGATATGCTGGACCTTGGGTTTCTGCATGCGGTCGAGGAACTGGCGGGCATAGGCGGAAAGGCTTTCCACATAGCGGCGCTGTCCTTCGGCATAAAGAGTGTCGAATGCGAGCGAGGATTTGCCGGACCCGGAAAGGCCGGTGACCACGGTGAGGCTGTTGCGGGGGATCCGCACGTCAATGGATTTCAGGTTGTGCTCTTCCGCACCCCGGATGATGATGTCGTTAAGGCTCATGATGGGAGATCATCCTTCCCGGACGGCGGCGAGGATCTCGGGCATGTTCCGCTCCAGATAATCGGTGGAATACCGGAGCGCTTCTTTGGCATTGGGCGCCTGAAGCGCCTGCGCGGCGATCCGTTCGGCATCGGCCATGGAAATTTTCCGGATCAGGCGTCGGGCGTGGCCGATGGCGATGGGCGACATGCTCAGTTCTTCGACGCCGAGACCGATCAGGATGGGGATATAACGCAAATCGGAGGCCATTTCGCCGCAGACGCCGGTCCAGATCCCGTTTTTCCCGGCGGCGGAAGCGGTATTGGCGATCAGCCGCAGCACAGCCGGATTGGTCGGTTCGTAGAGGTTCGCCACATGTTCGTTGTTGCGGTCGATCGCCAGGGTATACTGCACCAGGTCGTTGGTGCCGAGACTGAAGAAATCCACTTTTTTCGCGAAGATGTCTGCCATCAGCGCCGCGGACGGGATCTCAATCATGATCCCGATGTCCATGCTGCCGGCAAACCGCATGTTGCTGTCCTGCAGATCGGATTTGACTTCATCGACGATCGCCATGGCGCGGTCCAGTTCCGCCACCGAACAGATCATGGGGAACATCATCTTGATATTGCCGTAGCAGCCGGCGCGGAGGATGGCGCGGAGCTGGGTCTTGAAGATGTCCGGCCGGGCCAGGCACAACCGGATGGCGCGCAGGCCGAGGAACGGATTCTTTTCCTGGAAGGTTCCAATCGCCTTGGCCAGCTTGTCGCCGCCCAGGTCGAGAGTCCGGATGATCACCGGCTGGCCGTTGACCGATTCCGCGACTTTCTTATAAACTTCGAACTGCTCGGCTTCATCGGGCAGCTGTTCGCGGTTCATGTAGAGATATTCGGTACGGAAGAGGCCGATCCCGGCGGCGCCGAACCGTTTGACATCGGCCAGTCCGTCGGTGCTTTCCACATTGGCGGCGAGCTGGATCCGGTAGCCGTCGGTGGTTTCCGACTGGAGCTGGTTTTCCCGGACCAATTCGGCGAAGAGCTTTGCCTGGTTTTTGGCTTTCTGTTCATACAATTCGATGGTTGCCGGCTCGGGATTGAGCAGGGCAATGCCCAGAAAACCGTCCAGGATCAGTTTGTCGCCGTTTTCCAGACATTCCACGAAATGGCTCAGTCCGACGATGGCGGGGATATGGAGCGAATGGGCCAGCAGCGCGCTGTGGGAGGTCTTGCTGCCCGATTCGGTGGCGATGCCCAGCACGTGTTCCCGGTCCAGCATGGCGGTTTCCGAAGGGGTCAGGTCGCCGGCTGCCAGGATCCGCGGTCCCGGCAGCTTGTCCAGATGGTTGCGCACGGTCCCCTGCAGATGCGAAAGCAGACGCGTGGCCACATCTTTGATATCAAGCGCCCGTTCCTTCAGATACGGGTCGGGGAGGGCCGAGATCGTCGATATATATTTCTGCATCACCTGCGAATAAGCATATTCCGCCGGCAGCTGTTTCTTTTCGATGACCGACAGGATCTCGCCGGTGAGTTTCTGGTCGCCGACGATCATGGCGTGGGCGTCGAAAACATTGGCTTCATGGGGTTCGAGCGAGGCTTGCAGCCGGTCCCGCAGCGTCTGGATCTCGGCCTGCGTCTCTTCCATCGCTTTCCGGAAACGGGCTGTCTCGCGGGGAACCTGCGCCGCCGGGATGGTTTTCACATCCTTGGCAGAAAGCAGCTCCAGCGAAGTTTTCTGCAGAATGAGCACGGTTCCGAAAACGATCCCCGGACTGGCCGGGATCCCGTGGAACATGATCTCGCGTTTCTGGGTCTTGTCCCGGCGGCGGATCTTCCTGGGAGCGGGTTCATTCTTCATCGAAACCTCCCGTGATGATGGCGCCCAGCTGTTGGATGGCGTTTTCCGCGTCGGATCCGGATGCGGTGAGTTCCAGCTTGGTCCCTTTGGGGGCCGCCAGCATCAGCAGGGAAAGCAGGCTTTTGCCGTCCGCGGTGACCCCCGAGGTTAGATTTTTGACTTGGACCGAGGAGGAGAATCCCATGGCACATTGCACGAACAACGATGCCGGCCGGGCGTGGAATCCCCGCTCGTTGACAATTTCAAACGCTGCGCTGGTTTTTATCATGATATCGCTTTTCCGATGCTTTTTTCAAAAAAAATCCGTTTTTTTAATCCGTTTTTTCTTGCATTCCGCTTTTAGCCCTTTAAATTACATCCATATTGCGATTAAATCAATACGGAGAAGACGGTATGACGGCAATAAAATCATCTTTTTTTTCATTTTTCCGCCGTTTCTGTCCGGTTTTGTTCCTGCTGATCGCTTTGCAGGCCTTTGCCGCGGATCGGAAAATCTGTTCCCAATGCCATAATCAGATCCGGCCGGGACAGCGCTACATGATCTCCAACGGCAAGGTCTTCTGTTCCCGGGAATGCTATATCCAGACTCTGCCGGAATGCACGATCTGCGGAAAACGTTCCTTCACCGGCGGCATTTA
>SUWI01000045.1 GCA_015061565.1 Lentisphaerota bacterium | reverse complement strand
TTTGTCGCCGCGTCCGGAAAGACAGATCACGATCGACTGGTCTTTTCCCATTTTCGGCGCGTTCTTGAGCGCCTGGGCGATGGCGTGCGAGGATTCGAGCGCGGGCAGGATGCCTTCCAGACGGCAGAGCAGATCGAACGCCTCGATCGCTTCATCGTCGTTGATCGCGGTATACTGCGCCTTGCCGGTGTCGTGCAGATAGGCATGTTCGGGTCCGACGCCGGGATAGTCCAGCCCGGCCGAGACGGAATACGCGTCGATGACCTGTCCGTGGGCATCCTGCAGCAGATAGCTCTTGCTGCCGTGGAGGACGCCGACCTGTCCGCCGTTGATGCTGGCGGCATGATGGCCGGTCTCGATCCCTTTGCCGCCGGCTTCGACGCCGATCAGTTTCACCGAGGGATCGTTCTCGAATCCGGCGAAAATGCCCATGGCGTTGCTGCCGCCGCCGACGCAGGCGATGACCTGGTCCGGCAGATGTCCGAACCGTTCCAGGAACTGCGCGCGGGTCTCCTTGCCGATCACGGACTGGAATTCCTTGACCATTTCGGGGTAGGGGGCGGGTCCGGCCACGGTGCCGATCACATAGAAGGTGTCTTCGACGGTGGCGACCCAGTCGCGGAGTGCTTCGTTCATGGCGTCCTTGAGCGTGCCGGTGCCGCTGGAGACTGAGCGGATCTTCGAACCGAGCATCATCATGCGTTCCACATTGGGCTGCTGGCGCCGGATGTCCGCTTCGCCCATGAAGACTTCGCATTCGAACCCGAACCGGGCGGCGACCGTGGCGGTGGCGACACCGTGCATGCCCGCGCCGGTCTCGGCGATCAGCCGTTTCTTGCCCATGCGTTTGGCCAGCAGGGCCTGTCCGAGCGTGTTGTTGATCTTGTGCGCGCCGGTATGGTTGAGATCTTCGCGTTTCAGATAGATCTTAGCGCCGCCGCAGTGTTCCGTGAGGCGTTCCGCAAAATAGAGCGGGGATTCGCGTCCCACGTAATCCTTCAGGAAATACTGCATTTCCCGGATGAAATCGGGATCGTCCCGGAATTTCCGGTAGGCGGCGTCCAGTTCTTCCAGCGCCGGCATCAGCGTTTCCGCCACATACTGCCCGCCGTAAATGTCAAAATGAGTGTTTTTCATGAATTTCCTCCTGTATCCGGTCCGCCTTGCGGATCCGGTTGATGATTTCGGTGATTTTCCGATGGTCCTTGATCCCCGGCTGTTTTTCCACGCCGGAACAGATATCCAGTCCGGCGGGACAGACCGTCTCGACCGCATGGGCGGCGTTTTCCACGGCGATGCCTCCGGCCAGGAAGAGCCGCCGTCTGCGGGCGGTGAGCATGGCCAGCGACCAGTTGCAGTCGTTGCCCTGCTTGTCCGAATCCGCCAGCTGGGTGTAGTCCTGGAACTTCAGGCTCTCTGCGAACGCCGCGGACGAGGTGAAGGGGATCGCTTTCCAGACTTCATATTCGAGCGCGAGCACCTTGGCGGTCTCCGGTGTTTCATGGCCGTGCAGCTGCACGATGTCCAGTCCGCAGAGATCCATGATCGAAATGATCTCCGGATTGGCCGCATCGCGGAAGACCCCGACTTTCTTCACATTGGCGGGCAGCTGTTTCACGATCTCGCGGACCTTTTCCGGTTCGACCTTGCGCGGACTGCCCGGTGCGAAGATGAACCCGAGCAGATCGGCTCCGGCGTCCGCCGCGAATTTCGCATCGTCCCCATTGGTGAGTCCGCAGATTTTGATCAGCGTGTGCATGGCTTTGCTCCTTTCCGGAGTTCCGCCAGCTTTTCGCCGGGATGTTCGGAGCGCATGAGCGTTTCGCCGATCAGGTAGGCATCCGCGGGAAGCGTGGCGAAATCGGCCGCGCACGAGATCCCCGATTCCGCGACCGCGGCGCAGTTTTCGGGGATCAGTTCGAGCAGATGTCCGGTCTGCCTGATATCGGTATGGAACGTCCGCAGGTCGCGGCTGTTGACCCCGATGATCCGGGCGCCGAGGGCGAGCAGCCGTTTCACTTCTTCTGCGTCGTGCGCTTCGCACAAGGCCTCCATGCCGAGTTCATGCGTGTAATGCAGCAGATCGGCGATCAGTGCGTCGTCCTTGATCAGGGCGGCGATCAGCAGCACGGCGTCCGCACCGGCCGCCCGGGCCTCGGTGATCTGATACCGGTCGGTCAGAAAGTCCTTGCGCAGGATCGGCACGGACGTCCCCGCCGCCAGCAGGGCCGCTTTTTTCAGGTAGACCAGAGAGCCGAGGAAGAAATGTTCCTCGGTCAGCACGGAGATCGCCGCCGCGCCCGCCTGCAGATATTCCACGGCGAAATCCTCCACCAGGAAATCCGGACGGATGAGACCTTTGGACGGTGAAGCTTTTTTCAGCTCGGCGATGATCCGGATGCCGTCTTTGGATTTCAGCGAGGCATAGAGCGATTTGGCCGGCGGGACCAGTTCGGCCTTCCGGAGCAGTTCCGCTTCGGGGACCGTCTGTTTCCGCTGTTCCAGACCCGCTCGGTTGGTCTCGGCGATCTTTTGCAGGATATCGGCTTGGTCAGACATTTTTCGAACTCCGGATCAGGTCTTCGAGTTTTGCCGCGGCGGCGCCGGAATCGATCGACTGCTCGGCCTTGCGGATGCCGTCGCGCAGATCTTCGGCTTTGCCGGCGACCAGGATCGCCGCGCCGCTGTTGAGGACGGTGATGGCGCGGGCGGCGCCATGGTCTTCGCCGGAGAGCACGGAGCGCAGGATCCGGGCGTTTTCTCTGGCATCGCCGCCGGGGATCTCCTCCGCGGAATAAAGTTTGCCCAGATAAATTTCCGGATGCAGGTCGTAGGTATGGATCATGCC
This sequence comes from Lentisphaerota bacterium, assembly GCA_015061565.1. GTDB lineage: Bacteria > Verrucomicrobiota > Lentisphaeria > Victivallales > UBA1829 > SIG94. The sequence continues at coordinate 24,905 of SUWI01000045.1, read as the reverse complement.
GTCCTTGAGTTCGGAGATGCGGGTCGGGGCGCAGATCGTGATCTCGTCCATGCCGTCGTGTCCGTGCACCACGAAAGCGCGGCGGACCTGCAGGTCGCGCAAAACGCCGGCGAAGAGTTCGGTCAGCTTGGCGTCATACACGCCGAGCAGCTGGGCGCCGGCGTTGGCCGGATTGATCAGCGGTCCGAGCATGTTGAAAATCGTGCGGACGCCGAGTTCGCGGCGGTATTGCGCCACCGTGCCCATGACCGGATGAAGTTTTGCGGCGAACAGGAAACCGATCCCGTTGTCCATGATGGAATCTTCCACCGCATCGGCGGGGGCGTCCAGATTGTAGCCGAGTTCCGCCAGCACATCGGCGGAGCCGCACTGGCTGGAGACCGAACGGTTGCCATGTTTCGCCACGCCGACGCCCGCGCCGGCGGCGACGAACGCGCAGGTGGTGGAGATATTGAAGGTGGAACGGCCGTCCCGGCGGTCGCCGCCCGTGCCGCAGGTGTCGATCACTTCCGTCGCTCCGTGGTCGATGAACCGGCATTTGCGCCGGAGCAGACGGGCCGCACCGACCAGTTCGCTTTCCGATTCGCCCTTGGAACGCAGTGCGCCGAGGAACGCGCCGATCTGGACCGCGGGTACCTTGCCGGAGGCGATCTTATCCAGTGCGCCGCCCATCTCATCGGCGGTCAGGTCGGAGCCGGCCAGAATTTTTTCGAGTTCGTTCTTCAGCATGATGCACCTCCGGAACGGAATTCATTGACGCGGCGGATAAAGTTGCGCAGCTGCCGCTTGCCGCTCTGCGTGAGCACGGATTCGGGGTGATACTGGATCCCTTCGATCAGTTTCGAGGTGTGCCGGATCCCCATGAGTTCGCCGTCCTCGCTGGTCGCGGTCGGGATCAGGCAGTCGGGCAGGCTGGCGCGGTCCACCGCCAGCGAATGGTAACGCACCGCCTGGAACGGATTTTCCAGTCCGGTGAAGATCCCCTTGCCGTCATGGGTGACCATGGAAGTCTTGCCGTGCATCAGGCGCTGGGCGTGGATGATGCGGGCACCGAAAGCGTATCCGATCGCCTGATGTCCGAGACAGACGCCCAGCAGCGGCATATTGCCGGCATTGCGGATCAGGTCGATCATGATCCCGGCGTTTTCCGGACGGCCCGGACCGGGGGAGAGGATGATCGCTTCCGCCCCGGAATTGAGCGCGGCGTCCACGGTGATCTCATCATTGCGGACCACTTTCATTTCCACGCCGAGGATCTGGAAATACTGCACCAGATTGTAGGTGAACGAATCGTAATTGTCAATCATCAGAAACATGGCAGGATCTCCTTTTCAGATAACGGGCTGGCGGAGGGCTTTCATGACCGCCGCGCCTTTGTTGAGGGTCTCTTCGTATTCTTTTTCCGGGACGGAATCGGCCACGATGCCGGCTCCGGCCTGCAGGGTCAGCACACCTTTATGGATCTCGAGAGTTCGGATCACGATCGCCAGGTCCATGTTGCCGGTGTTGCTGAAATATCCGACCGCGCCGCCGTAAGCGCCCCGGGCTTCGGGTTCGAGCTCATTGATGATCTCCATGGCGCGGATCTTGGGGGCGCCGGAAAGGGTGCCGGCGGGGAAGGCCGCCGCCGCCAGATCGAACGCGTCGAATTCAGGCCGCAGGATCGCATCGATATTGGAAACCAGGTGCATCACGTGGGAATAGCGCTGCACTTCCATGAAGTCTTTCAGCTGGACGCTGCCGGGTTCGGCGAGACGCCCCAGATCGTTGCGGCCGAGGTCGACCAGCATCAGGTGTTCCGCGCGTTCCTTTTCATCGGAAAGCAGTTCGTCGGCGAGTGCGGCGTCTTCCTGCCGGGAGCGTCCGCGTTTGCGGGTGCCGGCGATCGGACGGATCGAGGCGGTGCCGCCCTCCAGCTTGACCATGGTCTCCGGCGAAGAGCCGATCAACAGATGGTCGCCGTGTTTCAGATAGAAGAGATACGGCGAAGGATTGATCAGGCGCAGGGCGCGGTAGACGTTGACCGGATCGACCTTTTCCTCCGCGGTGAACTTCTGGGACGGCACCACCTGGATGATGTCGCCCTGCCGGATGTATTCGCGGGCGCGTTCCACCATATCGCAGAACTGTTCCTTGGAGATCTTCGGCTTCAGGATGATCTCCGTCGGGGTGTCGGAGAACGGATGTTCCTTGCGCTGGATCATCTTGCGGTAAAGCTCCATGATCCGGGCCTGCGCCGCGGCGTAATCGGCTTCGGGATCATTGCCCGGCAGGACTTCCACGATGACCATCACGGTGTGCCGGAGATTGTCGAACACGATCATTTCGCCGGTCATCAGGAACATGGCGTCCGGGGTGCCGGTCTGCGTTTTCGGGGCAGGGAGTTTTTCGAATTCCCCGGCGATCTCGTAATTCATGCTGCCGATGGCGCCGCCGGAAAGCGGGGGCAGACCGTCGGGCCGCGCCGTCGGATGCTGTTTCATCAGTTCGCGCAAGGCGAAGAACGGCTTGCCGTCCGGCGCGGACAGTTCCGTGCGCTTGCCGTCGCGGTCGGTCAGATACGCCTTGCCGTCCTCGACCGTGAAGACCGCATACGGGTTGACGCCGATGAACGAATAGCGGCCGATCCGTTCGCCGCCTTCCACGCTTTCGAGCAGAAAGACGTTTTCATCGTCCGCGAAAGCTGAGAGTGCCGAAACGGGCGTTTCCATGTCGGCCAGGAATTCCCGGAACACGGGAACATACTTGGTGCCTTTTTCCGAGAGGCGTTTGAACTCGCTGATTTCCGGTTTGAACATTTGTTTTTTCCTCCTTTGTTTTTTATATTCGTTTGTTCGAGTGTCATAAACAAAAAAAAGCGGACCGCATTCCCCCGAAGAGAGTGCGATCCGCTGAATTCTACTGCTTTCGATCCGGTCACGGGCAGGCAGCAGGAATCGGAACTCCCCTGGGAGAACTCCGCCAGCACCACCGCCAACCTTTATCGAATCTGTTCATTTTCATTTTTCTCTGCATAAAAAAACGGACCACACCTTCTGGGGCATAATCCGCATTGTTAAATCTATTCAAGTTTTCAGTTCGAACGCACACACCGAAACGCAATGCGGACCATTAAAGCCAGCCTTGCCAACGCCAGGTAAAAGCGATGTTTCCGATGTTGTTCATAGTGTTTCCGAAAAACCTTTCTTTTTCATAACTGCGTTTAATTTATCCTCGGAAAATCAAAAATCAAGTGCTTTTTCGAAAAAAAATCGAAAAATTTATTCGGATTTCCCAGAGTCCCTCCATGGCGGCCGCCCGGTCGCCGCAGTGGTTGGCGCAAAACTGTCCGAGCGAAAAAGGCTCGTCCACCGATCTTTTCGCCAGATATTCCAGCAGCGGATTGGAATGGCTGTTCTCGCTCCAGATGACCATGCCACGGCACATTGGGTCGTCCTGAACGGGGATATACATCTCTTCCGCCCGGTCGAAATTGAAAAACAAATCGTTCTGGGGTTCGTAAGCCTGGAAGATGCCGAAGATCCACGGGAAATGGTGCGGCAGGTTCCAGTTTACGAAATTATTGGAGTACGAGCCGCTGTCGGTGGTGTAATCCAGGATCACGGTGTCGGCGGGATCGAGTTCGGCAAGCAGTTTCCGAACCTCGGGCGCTTTCCAGCGGAACATGAAATCCCAGCTGGCGATCAGCAGCGGGGCATCGGGATATTCCCTGCGCAGGTGCCGGATGAAAGTTTTCATCACCCGGATCTTGGTGGCGAGATTTTCTTCCGGCGACCCGAAGACCCATTCTGCCAGACCGATCATGTGGAACAGCTCGCCTTTACCGTAATGCTTGATATGTGCACGGGTCAGCTCCATGTAATGTTCGACGTTTTTTTCGTCGTCGCAGTCCCACACCTGCTGTTCCGGATGGTCGTAATTATTGGAACTCTGCACCATGAATTCCGGCTTGAAATGCTCCAGAAAAACGCGCGGCGTCGGGCTGTACCAATGCGTCATCGGCCCCATGTCCTCGGGGTGCATCAGCCCGCGTTGAAAGGCGTAGTCCAGCACTTTTTTTCCGCAGTTTGCCGCGGTACTGCAGGGAAATGAGTTCGGTGCGGTCGTTGTAGGAACGGTCTTGAGCTTCCGGGGCAGGGCCGTCCTCCGGCGGATACGGCACCACATCCGGAAACGCCTTCTGGAAAATGTCGTCCTGTCCGGTCCGGAGCATGAAGAACGAGAAATGTTTTTTCAGCAGGAAATCGATCTCGCGTTTCCAGTCCGCGAAATCCCAGTGTTCCGCCTGAAAACGATGGAGCGAACGGTGTGCGAAATAACGCAGTCCGCGGTATTTCAGCCGGAAATGTTTGACATACCGGATATTTTCCGCCGGCAGCGTTTTCCGTTTCGGGACAATATCTCCGTCCCAGAACCAGCGGCAGTCGCAATACCGTTCGAAATACTCGTAGACGGCATAGAACAGTCCGCGCACATTCCCCGCGGCGAACCGGATTTTTCCCTGTCCGGCGGTAATGCTGAAATCATCGGTCCCCGCCCGGACTTCCGGGTCGTCGAAACTGAATTCCGTCTCGGGGACCGGTGCGCCGACACGTTGCGACAGGTCCGAAAAGGCCTGACGCGGAAGTTCAAAAACCGAATCCGACATTTCCGTCACTTCATCTGCTTTCCGTCAGTTTCAGTTCATACGCGGTCTTCCAGGTGGCGACCTTGTGCGGGTCGTTGTCCGGATAGGCGTCCGGCCAGATCGTTTCCAGCGTGGCAGAGCCTTTATCCCGCCATACAAACAGCTGATCCACGTTCGGCGCGGAAAGCTGAATCCGGGTTTTCCCGCCAATGGGGCGGACGGCAAAAATATCACATTCCAGCGGGTATGAATTCATTTTTTGCCATTTCTGGACGAGGAACGGCTTGCCGCCGGGGAATTTTGCCCCTTTCCGGATAAAGGAAAGATGACGGGTGCTTTTATCCGAAATGCCTCCGACCAGTATTTCCGAAGTCGGTTCTTCCGGAACCGCAGGGCGGGGCATAATAAAATTATTGACGGTCCGCAGCCGGAAGGGGCGGTAACCTCCATCCGGAACGATCTCGATATACGCCTTGATCTCCGGGGTGTTCCTAGACAGCGTGTATTCCCGGCGAATGACCAGTCCTGCATAAGGCGCTTCCTTTACCGTATAGGAGAACAGCACCTTGACGGTTTCAGGAGTGAAGGAGACGTCTTCGATGAGGATATCCCGCTTCCAAAGGTCGAAAATACCTTGATCCATGAAAACATCCCTGCCGATGATGGAGGCAATTACCTTGTTCCCGGATTTCCAGACCCCTTCTCCGGAATTTTTCAAGTTCAGTTCCAGCGAATGGACCGGCGTGGAAATGACACATTTATCCGGCGTCCGGGTATAACGCATCCCGTATTTGCTGCCCGATGCCGTCTTTTTTCGATACTCTTCGACAGCGCACCGTTCCTCGGCCGCATAATCAGGAAGACCGGAGGAAACCGCTTTCTTTTCCGGAGAAAATTCCAGCAGCAGATACGAACGCGGAGCCAGTTTCACCGTCACTTTCCCATCCTTTATCGGAAGATTCAGCCCGGTCAGCGGATCGGTGGCGCTGTTGGCGGAACCGCAGACCAAATGCAGGAACAACGTTTCCCGTTCGTCGTTGTTGAACAGAAGCGACCAGCTCCGGCCGTCGTTGGCTTTTCGTTCCAGTGCGTAGTATTTTTCATGGGCATTGAAACCCTCCAGGATTTTGCGGGAATTGCGAACCAGCTTGCCAGCTTGCCAGCGTTTTTCTCCAATGGCAATGAAATTCATCACCTTGCGCATTTCTCTGACCTGTTCGCCGTTGGAAATAAAAAGCCCCTGTGCGATGCCGGGAAAATCCTCTTCTCCGGCACAGAATGCAGCCGCGGCATACTGCATCCCCAGCAACCGCGTTGAATACGGGCGGGTCCAGCCGTTTTGGATCAGCGTATATTTCGGTTTTTTCAATTCCAGCGCTTCCCGTTCCAGACTGCGGAAAAAATCCAGACTGCTCCAATAAGTCATTGATGCAAAGCGATCGACAAAATCATCATATAGATTGAGCAGGATTCCATAAACCTCTTCGTATTCCGCTTCTTTTTCTTTGCGGGGAATCAATGGAAAGGAACAGAATCCGAAAGCGGCATCGGGATTGATTTTCTTCACGGCTTCAGCCACGGTCCGAACCGATGCCGCGCGCTGACGGCAGCGGAATTTGACCCACGCCCTTCTGTGATTTTTCAAAATTTCCGCGCCGGTCAGATTTTCCTGCAGACCGTTCGCCTTCGCAAAGGCTCGGATGCAGTCAGGGCAGAAGCAACTCATCGTGACAGGACCGGAGACATACGGTTCGTAGTCCCAGGTGACATATTTCGCCTTCTTCATTTTTGCGCAATAATTTTTCCTCTGAGTGATTTGTTGCACAAAAAAATCCGGACCGACAGCAGCAAAAGCACTGTCGCAATATAATGGCACAGGCGTTCCTGCAGGATCGACTGCCTGCCGGAGTTTCAAAATTCCGGGTTTATACGAGTAAGGGATGACCCAGGCAAGTTCCATAAACGGCAAATCAACCCATCCCGACTTTTCCCAGTACTCTTTCAATCGGATTCCGAGCGTATTTTCCGGATTTGTCATGTCAATTTGAGTGATCGGCATGGACTGCCACGAAAAATACCGTCTTTTTCCCGGCAGTTTCCCGCCAGAGTATCCCGGAATTTGCTTGACCGGAATATTGAAACTGATTTTCTTTCTATCGCATTCAAAATCCATCCTGACTGAGAACTCTTCGGGGACGGTTTCATCGGCGCAGAAAATCAAACTGTTCCCCCAGGCAACCCAGTCGTAGCCTCTGCCGATCACAAACCGATTCTGTTTGCCGGGAATCTTGTTCAGATTGTCTTTCCTGTATTTCATCATGTAAAGTTCGCTCTTCACTCCAGCGGGTGCGCTGACGGTCATCACGATTTCCCGATTCGGCATCGTATTGGAGTTGAGCCGGAAAAAACCCACACCGCCTTTTTCCAGCAGATACGGAGTTCCTAACGGGAAGCCGGTGAAATGTTCTTGGAACGGCTGGTCCGGCAGTCCTGCCGAGGCGGTCGGCTTCGGCGGCGGAACGTTTTTCTGTCCCGCATATTCCACCAGTTCCGGATTCCGGAAATAGACCGCACGGTCTTCACCCGGTTTTTTGGTGGGATTGTAAACGCAAAGCAAAACGGTCAGTTGTTTTGCTTGCGCCACAGAACCGACCGGGATAACAAATCCGATCCGCACCCAATCCTTCTGCGGACCTTTATAGCGGTTCAGCAGCGGACGGCTGTCCACCAGGCGTGTCCCTTTTTCATCACGAACCATATAAGAAATACCGAAGTGATGATTCAATTGGTCTGCCTTCATATCAATGGAAAAGTAATAACCTTTCCCCGGCGTTACATTGACGGTTTGATACAGTGAGCAGTTGAAAGTGGAAGTCTTTTCGCTGATCCGCACGACCCCGTTTTCGGTTTTGTATGCCTCGATCCCGCCTTTCCATGACGCGCCGCCCCAATAATCCGGCAGGAATCCGCTCTTGCTGGCAAATTCCGGATTGCGCAGCAGATTTTCCCCGGCGAACAGGCTTATAACGCTGGTTGCCAAAACCATAATTCCGGTTACTGCTTTCATTTTCATACGCATGCTGAAAAACTTCCTTTCCATTTCCTCGTTTCGGTTTGATTTGTCTATCTATCAGTTATTTATTGCCTGTTGGCGCCACCATAGAGCAAGTAACAGCCCGGCAAGTTAAATACCGTTTTATATTGTCCAACGGAACCGTCGCAATGAACCACATTCAGCATCCTGTTATGCCTTTTGGATATCCTTACGCCCAGACCATGCTCGGTTATCGGGGGACCACTGCCGTCTCCGCACAACATAGTTGCTGATGGAAACTTGATTGCATTCAATTTCATGCCGGTGTTATTGCCACGCCCCGGTCCCCAGCGCTCCGGGCGATCCGCTTGGTTTAGGGCATTATAAACATACGACGGTTGGGTGGAAGAATAATATGCACGGGTCGAATCGTCCGAGAGAAAGACTCTTCCAAAATTGATTCCGCTGGTGGCTTCACGCAGGGATTCCGGGCATTCCAAGATGCCGGCCAGGGCTCGATAGCGGGAGGAAACTTTGCGATTACAACTCTTGGGGAAATATCCCATCTGCAACAGCATATCCGCCCAAACCGGTTCGGTGTTGTTGTCATCGCTGTAATAGCGTGCCCCCATGAACTCTATCCAGCCACCTTTGACCCGTTTTCCGTTGGCGTCAACAATATATTTCGAAGGATAATAATCACAGTCGCCGGCATACCCCAGCGTTCCTTGTCCTACTTGCCTGATATTGCTTTTGCACTGAACGTCTTTCGCTTTTGCCCGGGCCTTGTTCAGCGCGGGCAGCAGCATGCCCGCGAGAATGGCGATGATCGCAATCACCACGAGGAGCTCTATCAGCGTAAAACGGCAATCCGTTTTACGCTTCAGGTATGAGAGATGAGAGGTGAAAGATGAAATTTGGGTCATGACCGGTTCCTTTCTGCAGTATTCTGCCTGTTGTTCATTATGTTTCTTGTGCCTTGCGGCTTGAGTCTTGTGACTTGTGTCTGTAGCATATTATACATGGGAATAATCATTCCGCAATGATAAGAACGACAATTTATTTGTTCAAAATGATAAAATTCACTTGAAAACGCTGGAATACGGCGGTATTTTATAATCAAAAAAGGAATTTTTCATGCTGAAAGATTTGATTCTGTCCGCGCCTGAAATGCCGCCGAACGGGAATTTTTTGGCGGGTTACCGTCTGCCGGAAAAATTCGAACTGCCGGACGATATCCTCGTGTTCATGCACGACTGGTTCCCGGACCGGATCTATCAGCACAGCCGGTACATGCTCATCCTCCCCGCCGTGCCGATCGAATACCGGATCGACAACGATGTGCAGTACCGGATCGAACCCGGTCAGGCGATGTATTCCCCGCCGTGCCAGAACCGCGAACTTCTGGTGACCAGCAGCGACATGAAGCACGGGTATCCGAGGCTGCTGATCACCTTCACGATGCCGCGCGACGCCTATTATCTGCCGGACTGCCTGCTGCTGGACATCTCGCCCAAGGCGGAAGAGATCCTGGCTGCGCTGCTCGATGCCTACCGCGGGGAACGGAACGCCGACCTGGCGATCCAGCTGTTTTTCCTGCTGCGGGAACTTTCCCATCATCGCGCCGAGGTCCAGCCGGTCCGCTATTCCCCGGTTGTCCTCGCGGCATTGCGTCATATCAACCACCGTTCCGGGCGCAATACCAGTCTGGCCGCCATGGCCGCCGAGGCGAAAACGAGCGTCAGCAATCTCCGGCTGCTGTTCAAGAAGGAACTCGGACGCTCACCCGGCCAGTTTGTCGCGATGCACCGGCTGAAAGTCGCGCAATACAATCTCGCCATGACTTCCCTGCGGGTGGATGAGATCGCCCGGCTCTGCGGCTTTGAATCAGTTTATGCTTTCAGCCATTTCTTCAAAAAACATACCGGGCAGTCGCCATTGGCATGGCGCAAAAACAACCGCACCGGAAGACCCGAATGATCAGGACAACGCTTCTTCGTCAATATTGATGAGACGCCGGCGCAGAACCTGGATTGCGCCATGACAGCATTCAGTTTTTCCGTTTTTCCTGTGCATCGAAGGCGAATACGCCGCCGGAATCCTGCTGCCCTGCAAATCCCAGGATCCGCAAAGTCAGTTTCCGTGCCCGGATATCGACCGGGATCCGGATGAGCCGCTGGTAATTGCCGGCCGTATGATAAACAACCTTGCCGTCGGCGAGCAGTTCGAAGGCGGAAACCAGCGTGGACGGCGGTGTAAATACTTTTCCCTGCAGCCAGTAATTCGCGACGACATTCAGTTTCGGACGTTTCAGGTCGGAATCGAAGACCAGCCGGATTTCTCCGATACTTTTTTCTTCTCCGAAATCGTATTCCGCTCTGTCGCCGGTCCGGCAGTGCCACAGATTGGAATTGCCGTCCAGTTCGCGGTCGATCCCGTTCCGGAGCGATTCCGGATCGCCGGAAGAGGCCGTGAGTTTCGCATTGCGGCAGATTTCCGGGATCTCCCGCCGGAAATCCGGCAGATAACAGTCATCGTCCATCAGCAGATTTTGGATTTCCCGGATATGTTCCGACGCGGTTTCGCGGGGCGGAAGATTACCGTTTTTCACCGCACAACAGACCGCGCATCCGACCGCCTGACCAAGTGTGGCGCAAGTTGCCATGACGCGTGTCGAACTCAAACCGGTATGCGTAGTGCTGATGTTGCGGCCCGCAAACCAGAGATTTTCGATGTTTTTGGAATAAAGACACCGCAGCGGGATGCCATACGGCGTTTTCGGCACGATATTGATGTTCGGCGGTCCGTCATACCGGATGCCGCCCGGATGGTGGTCGTCGATCGGCCAGCCGCCGTAGGCGACCGTATCGTCGAAATGCCCGCCGGACTGGACATCCGCCTGATGCAGGATATAATCGCCGACATACCGGCGGCTTTCGCGTTTGCCCGGCAGGAATCCGACCCAGTCCAGCTCCCAGTTGTCCGCGCCGTGGTCGCCGTGGTTCTTGATGTGATCCCAGATCCCGAACGCGGTTTTCAGCAGTTCGTCCCGGATCTCCTCGGTATCATGGATGGAATCCTGTTCCCCGCCGAGTTCCATCCACCAGAAATTCTGCGTCCCTTCGAGCCGGTGTCCGCGGCGGGTCAGATGCGTGTCGTCCGGATAGGTGTAAGCCCAGGACGGCGGGATGAATTTTTTCGGGGACGAGGTTTCGCGCGCCTGGATCAGGCAGGAAAGGCCCATGGTCTTGCGGTCGGGCTCCTTCTGCGCCAGCGATTCGCCGAACTCGGACTGAGCCTCCCGACCCAGCCGGAATTCCGCGCCCGTCAGCGGCGCCAGCACACTGTCGCCGGAACAATCCGCGAAATAATCGGCCTCGACTTTATGGAACTGCTGGGTGGTCATCTGCCAGCCAGTCACGGAATGGATCTTCGAACCGTCCATTTCCGCCGAGAGACAGCTGCAGTTCAGCAGGGAGATCAGATTTTCCTGAAACCGGACTTTTTCGAACAGGATGCTGTCCCAGACCGAAAAATTGACATAGGTGTTGCGGTAAAGGTTTTCGAGGCGGAATTCTTCGACCAGCCCGGTTTCGAGCTGATGCGGGGAACCGCAGACCCACATGCGGATCTCGCTGGAGGCGTTGCCGCCGAACACCGGACGTTCCTGCATGATGAGGGTTTTGACGCCGTGCCTTGCCGCGGCAATGGCGGCGCACATGCCTGCCAGTCCACCGCCGATCACACAGAATTGAACCCGATGAGTTACCGTTTCCATAGCCATATATTTCTCCTTTTTTTCAGTTTCTCTCCGGCAATATAAACCGGCATTTCCGCAAAAACAACCGATGCCGCGGACAAAAAAAACTAAAAAAAATCAAAAGCTCATAATATGAGATTTGCAATCCGGTATGATCTCAGCGATTTTGTCGAACAGCTGCTTCGGCGGCTTGACATCATAGAGTCCGTAGTTCATCTCGATCCCCTTTACCAGCCGCACCGGCTCGATGGACGGACCGGAGGCATTCTGCAAGTGCAGATCTGCCTGGGAATATTTATTATCTGCCGGATAATCCGCCATCGACCGTCACCCCGGAGGCGGAGATTTTTCTGGCGGACCTGCTGGCGGCCTGGAGAGAGAAACAATATCGATCTGTCCATGCGGCTGTTCATCCTGCTGCGGGAACTTTCCCGTCATCAGACAGCAGTCCCGCCGGTCCGCCATTCTCCCATCGTCCAGGCCGGATTGCGTTACATCAACAATCATACGGGACAAAATACCAGTCTGGCGGCGATGGCGGCGGAAGCCAAAACCAGCATCAGCAACCTGCGGCTGCTGTTCAAAAAGGAACTCGGACGCGCGCCCGGCCAGTTCATCGCGATGCACCGGCTGAAAGTCGCACAATACAATCTCGCCATGACTTCCCAGCGGGTGGATGAGATCGCCCGGCTCTGCGGTTTCGAATCGGTTTATGCCTTCAGTCATTTCTTCAAAAAACATACAGGCACCTCGCCGCTGGCCTGGCGGAAGGTCAACAGCCGGGTCGATCCCCCGGAATGACCCGACCGGCGGAACCGCTTTTTTTTCGGAAAAAACTTGAAAAAATGCGGAACCGGCTGTAAATTATAGGCGATAGTAATTAAAACGGAGGTATCTCTTATGGCACTCAAGATCATTCAGACCGATGCGGGTTATACGCATGTGGCGCTTTCCGGACGGATGGACATCGACGGCGTCAAAGCCGTGGAACTGGAATTCACCTCGGTAGTCTGCAGCAAACCCCAGTCGGCGATCGTCGACATCACCGAGGTCAGCTTCATTGCTTCGCTCGGCATGAGGATGCTGCTCAGCGCCGCCAAGAACCTGCGCGCGAAAAACTTCAAGGTGGTGCTTTACAATCCGCAGCCCGTGGTGCAGGAAGCCTTGGAAACGGCCGGTTTCTCCACGGTCATGCCGATCGTCAGCGATTTCGCCAAAGCGCTCGAAGAAATCGGCGCCTGACGCCGGTTTGCCGTCCTATGTCCGGCCATCTGGAATTCACTGCGGCCAACACGTTCGATTCGGCGGCGGAAGGCGCCCGGCAGCTGGAAAAGTTCGCCGCGGATTGTTCCCTGCCGCCCCGCAAGGCATACCAGCTCGATCTCATCTATGAAGAGCTGATCACCAATGTGGTCAAATATTCCTACACTGACACCGCCGCGCATCAGATCCAGGTCATTCTGGACGACCGGGATGATGTCCTGACTTTTACGATCATTCACGACGGCACGGATTTCAATCCCTGGGAACAGGCCGATCCCGACTTGAACGTGCCCCTGGAAGAGCGTCAGGAGGGCGGTATCGGGATCATGCTGGCACGCAAATTCGCCCAGTCGGTCGATTATCGCCGGACCGAAGGTAAAAGTATCATCACGGTCGTGATCTGAACTTTTTCGGTTTTCGGATTTACAAATACCTCGTGGCCATACCGCTGGCGGCAACTTCCGGTTTGCAATTCTCTTCGTAAAACTCCGGCAAGTCCGTTTCGTATTCCTTCATCAAGTTGTTTGCTTCCCGAATGGAACAGTTCTGACGCTTCAGCAGACAATCGTAAATCCTCTTTTTGTAATCTTCCAGAGAGATCACTTCTTTGAGGATCACTTCCTTTTCCTTTTTGATTTCCTCTGCCATTTGATTTCTCCTTTCCGCCAGCGGCGGTTCAGCTCAGGATCTCGAGGAATCCGTATTGTTTGATGAGGTGGAATTTCCCTTCCTGGATGGCGGGTACGGTGCTGAGTTCCTTCAGCGGCAGACGGCGGGAATAATTCTGCCGCGCCACCAGGAACTGCCAGGAATGGCCCGGACGGAATTTCGCACCGTATTGCTCGAACATTTTCAGCGGCAGCTTGAATTCGATCGACCAGCCTTTGTCGATGGTCTGCCAGTTGTTGAAATCACCGTCGATATGTGCCTTTACCTCGAATTCCGGCAGAAATTTGTCGCTGTCCGGGAGGAACACATAGGAACGCGAGGGATAGAAGAAATTGGTCTTGAGTTCATTCGGCGTCCCGTAAAGTTCCCAGTAATAGGTATCGTCTGCGGGCTTGAAAAAGAGTTCGACGGTATCTCCCATGCTGTAAAGATGCGTCTGATTGCGCTTTCCCTGCTGGACCACGTCGGAATCTTCCATTTCCAGGCCGACATAGAGGAAATCATCGCTGCGGAGCATCCGCACGTTTCCTTTTTCATTGAGTTCGGGCCCGAGTTCCTCGCCGCGTTCGCCGATCCGGCTGAGTTCCCAGATATTCGCTTTCTGCCATTCGGGCGATTTCAGCTGACCGTCCAGTTCGAAATCCCGGCTGTGGAGGATTTGAAATTTCATGACTGCATTCTCCTGTCGTTGTGATTGAAATGACTGGATAATATAATGCCATCCGGCAAAAATGCCAGCAGCGGGCTGAATTTTGTTGACAGGAAACGGCAGGTGTGCCACGTTTCCCGCGTTTCTCCGTTCCTTCCGTATTCTCCGTTTCTGTTTGCGTCCCCCTGGCCAACGCTGGAAATATCGGATTTTCCGCTTGACTTTTGCCCTTATATAAAGTATATTACAGATTTTGAATAAAATTCAAATTCAACATAAGGAATACGGAAAATGTTCAAAACCAGAGCCGGACAGGTCAAATTCCCGGAACTCGAAAAAGAAGTGCTCGAGTTCTGGAAGGAGAATCAGACTTTTCAGAAATCACTCGAAAACCGCAAGGGCAAAGAGGAATTCGTGATCTACGACGGACCTCCGTTCGCCACCGGTCTGCCCCATTACGGACATCTGCTCGCCGGCACCATCAAGGACGTGGTGCCCCGCTACCAGACCATGAAGGGCAAATACTGCGAACGCACCTTCGGCTGGGACTGCCACGGTCTGCCCGTCGAATACGAAATGGAAAAACAGCTCAACCTCTCCGGCAAAAAGCAGATCGAAGATTACGGGATCGACAAGTTCAACGAGGCCTGCCGTTCCATCGTGCTGCGCTACACCGCCGAATGGGAAAGCATCGTCACCCGCATGGGACGCTGGGTCGATTTCCGGAACGGCTACCGCACCATGGACGCCAAATACATGGAATCGATCTGGAATGTGTTCAAACAGCTGTGGGACAAGGGGCTGATCTATGAAGGCTACAAGATCCTGCCTTACTGCGCCCGCTGCTCCACCCCGCTTTCCAACTTCGAAGCGAACCAGGGCTATAAGGAAGTCACCGACCCGACCGTGACGGTCCGGTTCAAAGTCCTGGGGCAGGAGAACACCTACATCCTCGCGTGGACCACCACGCCGTGGACGCTGCCTTCCAACATGGCGCTGGCCGCCGGACCCGAGATCGATTACGTCAAGGTCAAGGACGGCGACGACTTCTACATCATGGCCGAAGCCCGTCTGGGCGCGTATTACAAGAAGGACGCCATGCCCGAGATCGTGGAACGCTGCAAGGGCAAAGACCTCGCCGGCATCAAGTATGAACCGCTGTTCCCGTATTTCCTCGGGGAAAAAGCCAAGGGCGGATTCCTGGTCAAGGGCTCGGAATATCAGTATGTCAAGGACGGTTTCGACTTCTACGCCAACGGCGCCTGGCGCGTCATCAACGCCGATTACGTGAGCACCGAGGACGGAACCGGTATTGTGCATATCGCGCCGCTGTTCGGTGAAGACGACTGTATCGCCGGCAAGGCCAACGGTCTGCCCGCGGTCTGCCCGATCGACGCCGAATGCAAATTCACTTCGTTCGTCACCGATTACGCCGGGATGTTCGTGAAGGAGGCCGACAAACCCATCATGGAACGGCTGAAAGCCGAGCGCAAACTGGTCCACCGCGGCACGGTCAAGCACAGTTACCCGCATTGCTGGCGCGACGATTCCCCGCTGATCTACAACGCCGTCACCACCTGGTTCGTCAGCATCGAGCCGATCAAGGCCAAAATGCTCGCGGCCAACGCGCAGATGAGCTGGGTGCCGGAACATATCAAGGACGGCCGGTTCGGCAAGTGGCTGGAAAACGCCCGCGACTGGGCGATCAGCCGCAACCGTTACTGGGGCTGCCCGCTGCCCGTCTGGCGCAATCAGGAGACCGGCGAAACGGTCTGCGTCGGTTCCATCGCCGAACTCGAAAAACTTTCCGGACAGAAGATCACCGACATCCACAAACATTTTGTGGACAAGATCCAGCTGCCGGGCAAGAACGGCACGGTGCTGACCCGCGTTCCCGAAGTGCTGGACTGCTGGTTCGAAAGCGGGTCCATGCCCTATGCACAGAAACATTATCCGTTCGAAAACAAGGAGCATTTCGAAGAGAACTTCCCGGCGGATTTCATTGCCGAAGGTCTTGACCAGACCCGCGGCTGGTTCTACACCCTGACCGTGCTGGCCTCCGCATTGTTCGACAAGCCCGCTGCCAAGAACGTGATCGTCAACGGCCTGGTGCTCGCGGAAAACGGACAGAAAATGTCCAAACGGCTGAAAAACTATCCCGATCCGATGCATGTGGTCGATACCTACGGCGCCGATGCGCTGCGTCTCTTCCTGCTTGGTTCGCCGGTCGTCCGGGCCGAGGACCTCAAGTTCTCCGAAGAAGGCGTCAAGGAAGTCATGCGCGCAGTGATCCTGCCGATCTGGAACTCCTTCAGCTTCTTCACTACTTACGCCAATGTGGACAACTGGACGCCGTCCGCGGACGGTGCGGCTCCGGCTGATCCCTCCAATCCGCTGGACCGCTGGATCCTCTCCTCGCTTTCGGACATGATCGCCGAGATCCGCGAGGCCATGGATGCGTTCCAGCTGCAGAAGGCGGCCAACCGCTTCGAGAAATTCGCCGAGGACCTGACCAACTGGTATATCCGCCGCAGCCGCCGCCGGTTCTGGAAGAGCCAGAACGACACCGACAAGAACGAGGCGTATGCCACGCTCTATCACGTGCTGCTGACCTTCGTCAAATGCGCGGCTCCGTTCATTCCGTTCATCACGGAGGAGATCTACCGCACGCTCCGCACGGATTCCATGCCGGAGTCGGTGCACATGTGCGACTTCCCGCAGCCGGAAGCTTCCCGCCGCGACACCTGGCTGGAAAAGCAGATGGAAGCGACCATGAAAGCGGTTTCGCTCGGCCGTTTCCTGCGCACCCAGCGCAATCTGAAAGTGCGTCAGCCGCTGCAGCGGGCGATCCTGGTTTCCGGCGATGCGGACATCCGCAAGATGCTCGAAGAAACCGCCGACATCGTGGCCGAGGAACTCAACGTCAAGAAGATCGACGTGCTCGCCGATGAAGAGGAACTGGTCAAACTTTCCGCCAAGGCGAACTTCAAGACGCTGGGCCGCAAGCTCGGCCCGCAGATGAAGGAAGCCGCGGCGATGATCCAGACTCTCGCCAGCTCCCAGATCGCCGCCGTCCTGCGCGGCGAAACGGTCTCCCTTACGCTGAAGTCCGGCACTGTGCTGGACCTCGGCAAGGACGACCTGAGCATCCAGCGCGAGGAAAAGCCCGGCATTGTCGCCGCGTCCGAGGACGGCGTCACCATCGCTCTCAATACCGAGCTCACACCGGAACTCATTGCTGAAGGCTATGCCCGTGAATTCGTCAGCAAGGTGCAGAACCTCCGCAAGGAAATGGGGCTGGAAGTGACCGACCGGATCGCCGTGACTTACACCGCCGATCCCGAAGTCGCCGCTGCGCTGAACTCGTTCCGCGATTACATCACCAACGAAACACTCTGCAGTTCCTTCGATGCCGCCGCCGATGCGGAACACGCATTCGACCTCAACGGCAAGGACTGCAAGGTCACAGTCAGAAAGGCATAAGATCATGTCGAAACGGATTTTGACGGGAATACAGCCTTCGGGCATCCTTCATATCGGCAACTATTTCGGCGCGATGCGGTCCGCCATCGAGCTGCAGAACCAGAATCCGGGCAATACGTTCCTCTTCATTGCCGATCTGCATTCGCTCACGGTCAATCCCGAGCCGGCGGATCTGCGCATGCGGGTCCAGCGTCTGGCCCTGGATTTCCTGGCCTGCGGACTCGATCCGGAAAAGACCGCGTTCTTCCGCCAGTCGGACATCAACGGCGTCTGCGAACTGACCTGGATCCTGAACACCATCACCAATCTGGGGCTGCTCGAACGCGCCCACAGCTACAAGGACAAGATCGCCAAGGGGTTCGTGCCGAACAACGGTCTGTTCTCGTATCCCGTGCTGATGGCCGCCGACATCCTGATCTACCAGTCCGACCTGGTGCCCGTCGGCAAGGACCAGAAACAGCATCTGGAGATCACCCGCGACCTCGCGATCCGGTTCAATCAGGTTTATAAGAAGGACGTGTTCAAGATCCCTGAACCGATCATCAGCGAAAGCGTGGCGGTCGTGCCCGGCACCGACGGACAGAAGATGTCCAAGAGCTACAACAACACGATCGAGCTGTTCGGCGAGGAAAAGGCGATCCGCAAGAAAATCATGTCCATCCCGACCGATTCCACCCCGATGGAAGCGCCCAAGGATCCGGACAAATGCAATATCTTCGCGCTGTATAAGCTCTTCTCCACGCAGGAACAGATCGACGCGCTGGCAGCAAAATACCGCGCCGGAAATTTCGGTTACGGTCATGCCAAACAGGCGTTGTTCGAGGCCTACATGGAGTTCTTCGCTCCAATGCGCAAACGCCGCGAAGAACTGCTCAAGGATCCCGGTTATATCGAGGACGTGCTGAAAAAAGGCGCCGAGCGCGCCAATGCCGTTGCCGCCGTCACCATGGACAAGGTCCGCCGCACCGTCGGCCTGAAATGAACTGAAAGGAATCCTCATCATGGCCAAAAGTTATTATGTCACGACTCCAATCTATTATGTGAATGACAAGCCGCATATCGGCCACTCCTACACGACCGTGCTGGCGGATATCCTGACCCGTTTCCACGCGCTGTTCGGGGAAGATTCCTACTTCCTGACCGGCACCGACGAACACGGTCAGAAAGTCGAAAAGGCGGCCGCCAAACGCAATATGTCCCCGCTGGAACACTGCAATGAGACCGTGGTCCGGTTTCAGGAACTCTGGAAGAAACTCGGGATCAAAAACAGCGATTTCATCCGCACCACCGAAGAACGGCACATGAAGATCGTCCGCATGATCCTGCAGGACCTGTATGACCGCGGCCTGATCTACAAGGCCGAATACACCGGCCATTACTGCGTACCGTGCGAACGCTATTTCACGGAAAAGGACCTGCTCGAAGGCGGGCTTTGTCCGGATTGTCACCGTCCCACCAACGAACTGGTCGAGTCCAATTATTTCTTCAAGATGGGCCAGTACCGCGACTGGCTGGTGGATTACATCAAATCGCATCCGGGATTCATTCAGCCGGAGTTCCGTGCCAACGAGACGCTCGGATTTCTGCGGAAAGAGCTCGGCGATCTGTGCATTTCCCGGCCGAAATCGCGTCTTTCCTGGGGGATCGAACTCCCGTTCGACAAAGATTATGTCTGCTATGTCTGGTTCGACGCCCTGATCAACTATATTTCCGCGATCGGCTACGGTTCCGATCAGGCCAAATTCGAAAAATGGTGGAGCATGGCGCATCACATCGTCGGAAAAGACATCCTGACGACCCACACGGTCTACTGGCCGACCATGCTCCATGCGATCGGTCTGCCGATGCCGCAGAGCATCTTCGCCCACGGCTGGTGGATGAGCGGTTCCGAGAAAATGAGCAAATCGCTCGGCAACGTGGTCAATCCCATGGATATGATCGATGTCTTCGGAGTGGATGCTTTCCGTTACTGCCTGATGGCCGAAATGGTCCTCGGTCAGGACGCCTCGTTCACCGAAGAATCTTTCGTGAAACGCTACAACAGCGATCTGGCCAATGATCTGGGCAACATGCTCAGCCGGGCGGTAAAGCTCACGATCAAGAATTTCGACGGCAGGATCCCCGAGCCGGGCGAATATGAGGATGTGGACAAGGAACTGATGACCCTGGTTCAGGCCGCCCCCGCGGCTCTGCGCACGGCCGTCGAGAACATGCGGCTCGACCGGGGCGTGGACGAGGTCATGAACGTGGTCCGTGCCGCCAACCGCTATATGGAAAAGACCGCGCCGTGGACCCTGGCCAAACAGGGCAATACCGCGCGTCTGGGCACGGTCCTTTACACTGCGGCCGAAACCATGCGCGTGGTCTCCGGTCTGCTTTTGCCGGTCATGCCGGAGAAGATGAAGGAACTGCGTATGACGCTCGGCCTGAGCGAGGCTGATGCCGTCTGCGGTGATTACGAAAAACTCTCCAGCTGGGGCGTGCTCACGCCCGGGACGGCGGTGAAGGACATCACCGCGCTGTTCCCGCGCATCGTGCCCAAAGAGGAAGAGAAGGCCGAACCGCCCAAAGCCGAGAAAAAAGCGGAAACGAGACCCGAAGCGAAGAAGACCGAAACGGTCGCTGTGGGCGGCGATTCGGTCGTCACGATCGACGAATTCTTCCGCAGTCAGCTGAAGACCGCCAAAGTGCTCGAAGCCGAAAAGGTGGAAGGCGCGGACAAGCTGCTCAAGCTCAAGATCGAAGTCGGCAGCGAACAGCGCACGCTGGTCGCGGGGATCGCCAAAGCCTACACGCCGGAACAGGTGGTCGGCCGCACGATCGTGATCGTGGCGAACCTCAAGCCGGCGAAGATCCGCGGCATCGAGTCGCAGGGCATGCTGCTGGCCGCCAAATCCGGCGACACTTTGCGGCTGATCGCCGTCGACGGCGGCGATTTCCCCAGCGGATGTTCCGTCGGATAAGCGGTTTTTCAACGAAAAGTGCGTTTTTTTGACAAAAAAAATGAAAACGCACTTGAAAAACCAGGGGAGTGCGTGGTATATTACGCATTTATGAATGAACAGTTTATTTCTGAATAAAATTCTCAGATGAAGAAAGGGATTGAAGAATGGCTGAACAACAAGAAGAAAAAAAGGCAAAAGTGAAGATTCCGTCTCGCGCGAAGAGCTTCCGCAAAAGCGAAGAGGCTCGCATTCGTCATAAATCGCGCCGCAACATGATCTTCACCATGGAAAAGAAACTCCGCGCCGCGGTCGAAGCCAAAGATGAGACGCTGGCGAAAGATCTGCTGAACAAGCAGTATTCCGTGCTCGACAAGGCGGTCAAGGGCGGAACGTTCAAGAAGAACAAAGCGGACCGGAAGAAATCCCGTCTCGCCCAGCTGATGAAATCGCTGAAAGCACCTGAAGCCAAAGCGGAATGACACCAGTCGGTTTTTGATTTGTTCCAGGGAAGGTGCTGAAAACGGCATCTTCCCTTTTTTAATCCCGTCCTGCCGGACAGTTCGAGAGGATTGCGCCATGTTTATTCAGACTCTGTTCAAATCGCCGATCCAGTTCCTCACGATCTGCGTGATCCTGGTGTTTTCGATTTGTCTCCACGAGTATTGCCATGCCTGGATGGCGTATCGGGAAGGCGATTCCAGCGCGTCCGAATACATGACCTTGAATCCGCTCAGGCAGATGGGGTTCATGTCCCTGCTGATGATGGCGATCATCGGCATCGCCTGGGGTGCCGTCCCCGTGGATGTTTCCCGCTTCCGCGGACGCTGGAGCCGTCTTAAAGTCGCTTTGGCCGGACCCGCCGCGAACCTGTTTATGTTTCTGCTGGCCGCCCTGATTTTTATCCTGGTCGGCCTGGTCAGACCAAGCGGTTTGAATCATATCTCCGGACCGGTGATGGTGATCGTCTATCTTTTCGGTATGTATAATTTCACCCTGATGGTCTTCAATCTGCTTCCCGTTCCGGGGCTGGACGGCTGGATCGCCGCTTCCGAATTGTTTCCCCGGCTGAAAACCATCAGTTCCGAATTTGCCAAAGGCGCCATGCTGTTCCTGATCCTGTTGGCTTTTTTCGGCGTGCAGTATCTCTTTGCCGCCAGTGCATGGGTCATGCAGATGATGGTTTTGCTCGGAGCCCATCTCGGAGGGGCCTGACATGCCGCGCGGAGAACAGCCTCATATCTGGAGCGTCACCGAGCTCAACAGCGCGGTCCGCGACCTGCTGGAGGGCACTCTCGTGTCCGTCTGGGTCGGCGGCGAGGTCGGTAACCTGACTCTGCACCGCAGCGGTCATGCTTACATGACGCTCAAGGATGCCAATTCCCAGATCAAGGCCGTGTATTTCGGCGGGGCTTCGGTGTGCGCCAAGATGCAGATCCGCGAAGGCTCGAAGGTCGAAGTCACCGGCCGGGTATCCTGCTATCTGCCCCGAGGCGAATATCAGATCAATATCCGCTCCCTGCGTCCGCTCGGGGTAGGCGACCTGCAGCGGCAGTTCGAGGAACTGAAACGCAAGCTCGCCGCCGAAGGACTGTTTGACGAATCCCGCAAAAAACCGCTGCCGTTCCTGCCGACCCGGATCGGCGTGGTGACTTCGCCCGAAGGGGCCGCGCTGCAGGATTTTCTGAAAATTTCGCTGGCCCGTTTCCCGATGCTGACGATCCGTATTTATCCTTCGCCCGTTCAGGGGAAGGGCGCCGAACTCCAGATCGCGGAAGGAGTGCGCTATTTCAACCGGCGGCGCAATGTGGATGTGATCGTGGTCACGCGCGGCGGGGGCAGTCTGGAAGACCTCTGGCCGTTCAATGAGGAAGTTGTCGGCCGCGCCATTGCCGAAAGCCGCATCCCCGTGGTCAGCGGCGTCGGACACGAGGTCGATTTCACCATCGCCGATTTCGCCGCCGACCTGCGTGCGCCCACCCCGTCCGGCGCGGCGGAACTGATCGTGCCGGAAAAAGCCGCCATCGATGACCTGCTGTCCACCCAGAAAGGCCGGATCCTCGCGGCCATTTCCTTATATTACGAACGCGCGAAACGCAATCTGGATACGCTGATCAATGCCGAACCGCTGCGCAAGCCCGCTTTCTTCGTCATGGAAAAGAGCCAGCAGGTCGATCTGCTGGTCAAGGACATGGAACATTCCCTGCAGATCGCCGCAGCCAATTCGGAACAGCGCCTGGTGCGGACCGAAGAAAAACTCCAGACCATCAGTCCGTTCGCGATCCTGAACCGCGGTTATTCGATGATCTTCGGACCGGACGGCAGGACCCCGCTGACCGATCCCGCCCAGGCCCCCGCCGGGGAACTCCTGACCGGCCGTCTCGCCAAAGGCACTCTGAAACTCCGCTCCGAGGGAACGGAACAAGACTGAACCCCGCTTTACGGACGATTCTGCGTGAGCCGGTGATGCTGGGCGAAGCAAAAAATAAGTCCTGTAAGACCTATAGGTCCTATAAGTCCTATTTTACCTATCCAGCCTATTCTGAAAAAACGTAAAATAGTTCCTTGCAATCGCCGTAAACCGGAATTATATTACACGATCTGCACCAGACAAATAACCATCAAACAGGAGACAAGTATGGACTACAGGACGTATTTCAGAGATTATCCGGACAAGAACGGCCGTTTCGGCGAATATGGCGGAGTGTATCTGCCGCCGCAGCTGGTTCCCGTTTTCGAAGAGATCACCCGGGCTTACAATTCGATCTGCCATTCGGCGAAATTCATCAGCGAACTGCGCCGGATCCGGAAGGAATTCCAGGGACGTCCGACCCCGGTCTACCATTGCGACCGCCTTTCCCAGATGATCGGGACCGGCTGCCAGATTTATCTGAAACGCGAAGACCTGAACCATACGGGCGCGCACAAACTCAACCACTGCATGGGCGAAGGTCTGCTGGCCAAGTTCCTGGGCAAGAAAAAACTGATCGCCGAAACCGGAGCCGGACAGCACGGCGTGGCGCTTGCCACCGCCGCTGCTTATTTCGGACTGGAATGCGATATCTACATGGGCGAAGTGGACATTGCCAAGCAGGCGCCGAACGTGGCGCGCATGAAGATCCTCGGTGCCCGCGTGGTGCCCGTATCCTTTGGACTCAAGACCCTGAAGGAAGCTGTGGACGCCGCCTTCGATGCCTACCTGAAAGAATATAAGGATGCGATCTACTGCATCGGTTCGGTGGTCGGCCCGCATCCGTTCCCGCAGATCGTACGCGATTTCCAGATGTGCGTGGGGATCGAGGCACGCGAACAGTTCCTGGAAATGACCGGGATCCTGCCGGACGTGGTCTGCGCCTGCGTCGGCGGCGGCAGCAATTCCGCCGGCATGTTCTCCGGCTTCCTGAACGACCCGGTCGAGATCGTCGGAGTCGAACCGCTGGGACGCGGCGAGAAAACCGGCGACCATGCCGCCACCATGACCTACGGCAAACGCGGCGTCCTGCACGGCTTCGAAAGCATGCTGCTGCAGGAAAAGGACGGCTCGCCGTCCCCGGTCTATTCGATCGCCAGCGGTCTGGATTATCCGGGCGTCGGTCCGGAACATGCGTTCTGGCGCGACCTCGGCCGCGTTAAATATGTGACCGCCTCGGACAAGGAAGCGATCGATGCGTTCTTCAAGCTGTCCCGTTACGAAGGCATCATCCCGGCGCTGGAAAGCTCGCATGCGATCGCCTACGCGATCCGCCGTGCGAAAGAGATGTCCGGCGGCGCGATCCTGGCCAACTGCAGCGGACGCGGCGACAAGGACGTCGATTACGTGATCGAACATTACGGTTACGGCGAAGAATATAAATTCTGATCAAGTTTTTGGAAAGGAAATCAGTTCGTTATGTATATTGGAAGAATCGTGGCGGCGGGGATGACCCGTGACGGACGTGTTGCAGCAGGCTACCGGGTAAGTTCCCGTTCGTTCCCGAACCGCACTGCACGGCTGACCGGAGACAAGGTTTCGATCATGCCCCGTGCCGGTTTCGAGAGTGACCTGTCGAAGAACCCGTATATCGCCTACAACTGTCTGCGCCTGTGCGGCAAAATTGCGCTGGTCACCAACGGATCGCAGACCGATCCGATCATCGAAAAGATCATTGCCGGAATGAATCTGCGGGATGCGTTCGCGCTGCCGCTGCTGGCGATGGATTACGAAAAAGATTCGCTGAACACGCCCCGGATCGCGGCGGCGGTCGATGCGGAAAAGAAAGTCGCCATGCTCGGGATCGTGCGGCATGACGCCCTGCTGGTGAAGGAATTCGCGCTCGAACCGGGCAAGATCTATTACCTTTCCACCTACGAGAAGAACGCGCCTTGCGCATGCAACTGCGATGAAGCGTTCGACTCCGCGGACGCCGATGCGCTCTGCTCGTATATGATCTCGGGCGGAGTCTTTGCCGGTTTCGAAAAACCTGTGACCGCGGCGGGTG
>SUWI01000352.1 GCA_015061565.1 Lentisphaerota bacterium | reverse complement strand
GGCGCAGGAGAATTCCGGGTCCATGATGCAGGGCTATCCGCTGAACAGTCTTTCCGGCCTGCTGGTCAGCATTAATTATCTCGATCCGGCGGCGCGGAGGCTGCTGCAGGAAAAACAGATCCCGGTCGTCGTCTACCGCCATTCCGTCATGGACCCGGAATTCTCCTGCGCCTTTTATGATTACGGCACCGGGATGAAAGAAGCGCTGGACTATATGAAGATCAGGAAAAATGACCGGTTCGTGGCGGTCTGTGAAACGACTTCCACCGGACGCCATGCGCTGGAGGAATGGAAAACGCAGCTGGCTCTGCACGGCGTTCCCGAGGACCGGATCACCGCTTACGACATTACGGTAATGGAACGTGAGATCTCCTGCTACCGTCTGGTCCGGGTCAATTCCGCCAAATTCCGGGATGCGGTGATCCTGACCAGCAACGACGAGATCGCGGTCAACCTGATCAACGCGCTGACGCTGGAAAATTATACTTGCGGACAGGATTACCGGCTGATCGGGATCGGTGACCATGAGTCATACGGAATGGTCGTGGGTAAAAACGGACCGGTCATCGCCTCGATCCGGACTCCGATCGAAACCATGGCGGAGGAAGCGGTCAAACTCCTGTTGTACAAGATCAACCGGTCGGTCAATTACAATTGCCAGATCAGGATCACCACCAGTTTCGTTCCGCGCCGGAGTGCAGGATGCCAATAAACTCAGTACATAACCGAAAGGACGGATCATCATGAAAAGACTGCTTATCGCCATTGCCCTGGCCATTCTGGCGGCGGATGTCCGCGCTGCTTCACCGGCCGGACAGGGAACTTTCAAGCTGAAATCGGGCGTGGAGACCTCGTATGAGATTTTCAGCCATCCGCGGTATCTCCAGTTCAGGATCCGCTGCAGCGAACCGGAGATGAAACAGCTGAAATGCGAAGGCAATATCCATGATGTCAGCGTCTG
Source organism: Lentisphaerota bacterium (assembly GCA_015061565.1). Taxonomy (GTDB): domain Bacteria; phylum Verrucomicrobiota; class Lentisphaeria; order Victivallales; family UBA1829; genus SIG94. Next base: position 2,660 of record SUWI01000352.1, on the reverse strand, counting down.
GCGCGGGGATTCCCTGGAACTGTTCATCAAGCCGTCGAAAACCAGTGCCACGATCGCGCATTTCGCAGTATCGCCCAACGGGTCCATGTACGACTCCATCGTCCGCGACATGAACCGGAACCATCTGTGGACGCCGCCTGGAATCGAGGTCAAAACGGACCGCGGCGCGGATTTCTGGTCGGTCGACCTGAAAATTCCGACTGCTCTCCTGATCGGGATACTGCCGGACGACAAAGCCAGGAAGGGCTGCGGTCCGGACAGCTGGAGTTTCAATATCGTCCGGAACCGCCGCGCCGGGAAGCGTGAGATGATCTCCTGCGCACCCTGCAATTTCTGGCTTCAGCATGAAAAATATTTGAAACTGACCAATGTGCAAACTGATTATCCCGCGTTCTGCTGGAACATCAGCGGACTGAAAATCAGCAGACTGCGGCAGCAGGGAAACCGGTTCAGCGCTTTTCTGGAAGGCACCGTGGACAATATGGGCGGCCGGATGAAACTGATCACGGTCGCCGCCCGGCTCACCGACCAGAAAAAGAGCCTCACGGTTCCGCTGTCCGAACAGAAGCTGGCGCTCGCGAAAGGTCAGATGTTCCGGCTGCACGAAACTGTCGAACTGCCCCGATGCGGCGAATTCCTGCTGGAAGTCGAGGTCAGCGACGGCCATGGGATGCTGGGCTGTCAGTTCACCCCGGTCAAGCTCGAATTTGTGCCGATCCGTCTTTCCATCATTTCCGGCGCGTTCCGCGGCCGGGATATTTTCGCGTCGATGCCGGCAAAAAATCTGGTGTTCATGCTCCAGACCGATCATCCGGTCCGGCCGGAGGACACCTGCGAACTGGTGATCCGCGATGCGGATAAAAAAGTGGTCGTCCGGAAAAATCTTTCCGCGAAAGAGGCTCTGTCGAAAAACATCACGCTGGAACTTCCGCACCGCCAGACCGGATCGTATGTGTGCGAAGCGAAACTGTCCACGCCCGGTCTGCCGGCTGCTGCCGCGCCCCTGCGGATCCTTCCGCGGGTGGAAAACGAAATCTATCTGGCGGAAAACGGCAATTTCGTCCGCAACGGGAAAGAATTTTTCCCCGTCGGCGGTTTCGGTCATCTCGGCAAGTTCGTCCCGCCCGAATTCGAAAAAGTCAGTGTCTTTTCCGTGAATTACGGTCCGGTCCGGCCGAAAACCCCCCGTTCGAAAGCCATCTATGAACAGCCTTTTGAGAAATACGGCAGCCGCTCCCTTCCCTACCCGGAACCGCCGGAACTGTGGAGTCATCCGGTGAGTCCGGTGCATGCCAAACGGGCGCTGCGCCCGCTCCCGCCGGAAGCAGCCAAACGGATCGGCGAAGTGATCTCCGGCTGGAAGGGCAGTGACAGCATTTTCGGCTGGTACCTGGTGGATGAGCCTTCCGAATCCAAATGTCTGCCGGAATATTACGACCAGGTCGCCGCCGTCTGCCATGAACACGATCCGTACCACATGACCTTCATGGTTTTCAACAGCTCCGATGCGGCCCGGACCTACGGGAAAGCCTGCGACGCGGTGATTTTTGACTATTTCCCCGAATTTCATGAAAAAGGCAGGAACAAGCCGCTGGATCACATTGTCGGCATGGCGGAAAAAACCGTCCAGGGCCTCGGCCCCGGCAAGAGCCTGATCTCCGCTCCCCCGCTCTATGCCTACGTGGACAACAGCACCCTGCTGCCCCGCTATTCCACCTATGAGGAGATGCGCTGCATGGTCTACAGCTCGCTGACCCATGATGCCGTCCGCGGGATCTGCTGGAACGATGTTTCCCGTGTGGGCGCTTGCCTCGACCATTATATCGGCATCCCGCGGATCTCGCGCAATCTGAAGGCGCTGGAAAAATTCTGGCTCTCGCGGGATCTCGTCAAACTTACCCTAACCGGGAAAGACGCCCCGAAAGTGCAGCGGATCGCCAAAAAGGTCAACGGCAGGCTCTATGCGCTGCTGGTCAATCCGACCGACGGGAAGCTGAGGGTCGACCTGAAACTGCCGGAAGGTTCGGGAACCCTTTACGAGCTGGATCAGGAAACCCCGCGGTCCCTTCTCCCCGGAGCGGAAAATGTGGTGGCCTTCGAGCCGCTTCAGGTCCGGCTGTTTTCCGCCGATCCGGAAGCGCCCAAGCTGATCACCCCGGCTCAAGTCCGGAAAATGATGCAGGATTTCGAGGCGAAGGAACTGGAAAGCGGCAACCTCTGCTATTACAAGCGCGGCGCCGAGACCATCCATTCCCTGGCCTATGTCAAGGATTCCAAAAGCTTCCGCGCCCCCGCCAACCGGAGAATGGTCAACGACGGCCTGACCACCTGGATCTACAATGTGCAGCCGCTCCCCAAAGGTGATCCCGATCCGTATCTCGGGATCCGTTTCAGAAATCCGGAAAAAGTTTCCCGCCTCGAAATATACTGGCATCCGCTGACCGGCAAATCGCCGGATGCGTCGAAACTGATCCTCGAGGGATCTGACGGCAGCGGCCAGTGGAAACCGCTTTCCGTGACGGGCTGCGAAACGAAAAAAAATCGAGTAGGAGGCTGCTCCTTACTGGGGCAGCCGTCCTCTCACACCACCGTACGTGCCGTTCGGCATACGGCGGTTCAACAATTTGAGTGAAGTGCATTGTATCTTTTCAGGATATCTT
>SUWI01000044.1 GCA_015061565.1 Lentisphaerota bacterium | reverse complement strand
TCATGCCGTAGCCGTAAAGACGTTTCATGATCAGGGTGATAAGGTCGCGCGGATGCATCAGATTCAAATTCATTTCGTCCTTCCTTGCTTTTTAGGATCCGATCCGGAGCAAAACACACCCGGATCCCGTCGATTCGAGTGTCTCCATAAGGTAATTTACACTCAGATGATATTTTTTTCAAGTGTGGATCGTAAAGAATCTGAAAAAGATGAAAAACAGCTGCATTATTTCCGGAGCTGGCCGGTGCCTTCGGCGATCCACTTGTAGGTGCACAGTTCGGCGGGGCCGACCGGACCGCGGGCATGCAGACGGCCCGTGCTGATGCCGACCACCGCACCCATGCCGTAATCCCCGCCGCCCGAAAGCCGCGTGGACGCATTGACCAGCACTGAGGCCGAATCCACCAGCGCGGTGAACTGCGCCGCCAGTTCCTTCGACTGCGTGATGATCCCGTCGGTATGTCCCGAACCGTGTTCGGCGATGTGTTTCACCGCTTCCTCCAGTCCGTCCACTACCCGGATGGACAGAATGGCGTCCAGATATTCGGTGTCCCAGTCTTCCGCGGTCGCCGCCTTGCAGCCCGGTACGCGGGCGTTGAACCGTTCGCAGCCGCGGATCTCGACTCCGTTTTCACGCAGGGCATCGGCAATTTTCAGCAAGGTCGAATCGGGCAGGGCGGAATCCACCAGCAGCGTTTCGAGCGCATTGCAGACCGCCACATTCTGGCATTTGGAATTGACCGTGAGGGCGGCCGCCATCTCCGGATCGGCATCGGCGGCGACATACTGGTGGCAGATCCCGTCGTAATGTTTCAGGATCGGGATGCGCGTGCCTTCGGCGATGGCCCTGATCAGGCTCTTGCCGCCGCGCGGGATCACCAGGTCGATATATTGATCCATCCGGAGCAGTTCGGCGACGGCGGCGCGGTCGGCGGTCGGGATCAGCTGGACAGCGTCTTCCGGCAGGCCTGCTTCCTTCGCCGCGCTGCGCATGGCGTCCGCCAGCACCAGATTCGTCCGGAGCGATTCGGAGCCGCCTTTGAGGATGACCGCGTTGCCGCTTTTCAAGGCGACCGCAGCGGCGTCGGTGGTCACGTTCGGCCTTGCCTCGTAGATCATCGCGAGCACGCCGATGGGGACCGCGACCCGTTTCACATGCAGTCCGCTCGGCATGGTGCGTTCTTCCAGGATGCGTCCGACCGGATCGGGCAGGGCGGCCGCCTCTTTCAGCCGCTTGCTCATGTATTGGAAAACTTTGTCATCCACGCAGAGACGTTTCCGGAAAGCGGCGGAAAGGTGCGATGCCTCCTGCATGTCGGCGGCATTGGCGGCGAGCACAGCCTCGCGGACTTCGGCTAGTTTCCCTGCCATCCGGTTCAGGGCGTCCGCCCGTTTTTCCGGCGGAACGGCCCGCAGGGCGGCGGCCGCCGCTTTGGCTTTCGAGGCGATTTCTTCGATCAGGGTCATTTCCGGATCTCCTTTCCGCATCATTTGAGCAGGTTCACCAGGTCCGGGATCACTTTTTCGAAGCAGACTCCATACCAGTGTTCATCGGGCGTGGCCTGAATGGCAAGGCACACCATGTCGGCTGCGACGGCGGCCGCCTGAAGCGCCGTTTTCCCGCGGAGCAGGGCCCCGGCAAACACGCTTGCAAAAAGGTCGCCCGTCCCGTGGGAACAGCGGCGCTGGCGCGGATTGAAATCGTATTCGATCTTCGTGCCGTCGCTGACTGCGCAGCCGACCTGGTCGGGATCGAAGGAGACGCCCGTGAGCACCACGTTTTTCGCTCCGGTGGTATGGAGTTTCCGGACCAGGTTTTCGATGTAATTCCGGTCGTAATTTTCCAGCTTGCATTCCTCGCCGAGCAGGAACGCCGCCTCGGTCAGGTTCGGCAGAATGTAATCGGCCCCGTCGCACAACCTGCGCATTTTCTGCGGGAAATCCGCTCCGAATCCCGGATACATTTTGCCGTTGTCGGCCATCACCGGATCGACGATGCGCAGTGCGCCGGGCGCGGCACAGCTTTTCATCAGGTCCAGGATCACCTGGATCTGGTTTTCGCAGACATAACCCGTATAGAACGCATCGAATTTCAGTCCGTTTTCCAGCCAGCTTTTTTCGATGCCGGGAATATCGCCCGTGAGGTCGCGGAACGTGTAATTTTTGAACCCCGCGGTATGGGTGGAAAGCACGGCGGAGGGCAGGATCACGGTTTCGATCCCGCAGGCGGAGATCACCGGCAGCGCCACGGTGAGCGAACATTGTCCGAAACAGGAAATATCCTGAATGGTGAGCAGTTTTTTGTCCATTGTCAGATCCTTCTGTTTTTTTGTTCCATTTAATATAGTTACGGAATGGGAAAAATCAAGCGGACGGCAAGCGTTTTTTACTGAAGAAACTCCGTCATGGAAGTTGATTTCTTTTCTCCCCGGCTGTATATTGGATCCGGTTCACAAGGGAAAGTTGAGGGATACTATGGCAAAAACGCATCTTTCCGGCAAGGACAGGTTCGATGATCTGCCGCTCGATCCGTTTCCCGCGCCGGAGCTGCAGCACGATTCCGGCTGCTGGATCTACGGCCGGGCCGAACGCGAAATTTTTCTGCACCGGCGGATGATCCGGGAGAAGGACGAGGCGCATCTCAAGGTCGGTTATCCGGGCGAATTCATGCCGCCGCACGGAACGATGCATTTCCGGGCCGAGCTGCCAGCGGGCGTTTTCCCGGTAGTCTGCGTCGGCACGCCGGCATTGCCGGAGATCCGGATGGCTTCGCCGGGCAAGTTCGAATTCACGCTTTCCGTGCCCGATCCCGAACGCGATGTCCCGTGTTTCCGCTGTGAGGCCGATGCCGGGTGGGAATCCTCGCCGGACGGCATCGAATGGCACGATGCGTCCCGCATCATCGGCGGGGATGTGCCGCCGCATCGAACTGAACTCTCTTCCTTCCGGATCACTCCCAAGCGGATGCCTGACGGCAAGTATGATCTCGGACGTGAGATATTCGGGCGGGTCTGGATCCGTCATGCTCCGGATGCGAAACTTTTTGTCGGAGAATCCATCCCCGAGGCCGAGAACCGGAATCCCGAAGATTTCGAACAGCGACTGGACCTGATCCGCAAGGATGAGGAAACCCTCTGCAGCGCGGTGCCGCTGGCCTTCCGCTATCTTTCCCCGGAACATGCCGACGGGGCCGAAGTCGAGGTGGAAGCTCTCTATACTCCGCTGACGATGCGGAAACGTTTTTCGTGCGGTGACAAGGAACTGGATGCCATCTGGGAACGGAGCGCCTACACGCTGCATCTCTGCACGCAGCACTTCCTGATCGACGGCGTGAAACGCGACCGGCTGCCGTGGGCGGGCGATCTGGCGGTGAGTCTGCTGGGCATGACCGAGTCGTTCTGCGAGCCCGGACCGATCCGCGACACCCTGGCGGTGCTGGGCTCGGCGGGGATCCGGAATACCCCCGTCAACGGCATTACCGATTATACGCTCTGGTATCTGATCAATTTCGAGCTGTATGAACGCTTTTTCGATGATCCGGGGTTTCTGCGTCAGGAGTATTTCCGGATCGTCGAAACCGCCGAACTGCTGCTGGCTCAGCGGCTTGAAAACGGTCTGCTGCCCGTCCGGGGCTGGGTGCTCATCGACTGGGCGGAAGGCGACAAGAACTGCGCCCTGCAGGTCCTGTTTTTCATGGCGCTCCGGTCGCTCTCGCGTCTGGCAGAGCGGATGGACGACCGTGAACATGCCGCAACGTGGTCGCGGACTGCCGCGGAACTCCGCGAAACCATCCGCCGCGATTTTTACGATCCGGCAAGCGGACTTTTCCGCTGTTCTCCGGACAGCAATGAATTTCTGCGGCATCAGAATTTCCTGGCGGTCGGTTCCGTGGCGACGCCGGAGGAAAGCCGGCGGATCGCGGAGCACTTGCTGAAGGACGGACTGCCGCCGGTCGGTACGCCTTACATGAAGAGTTTCGAGATCCTGGCGCTGATCCGGACAGGATTCCGGACCGAGGCCCTCGGCGAGATCCGCCGTTTCTGGGGCGGTATGATCAAAGACGGCGCGACCACGTTTTTCGAGGCTTACGGCGAAGGAAAATCGGGCAGCGGCCTTTATGACTTCTACGATCGGCCTTTCGGATTAAGTCTCTGTCATGCCTGGAGCTGCGCGCCCCTGTTCCTGCTGCCCATGATCTTCAGGAACGAACCGGATACCGATCCTGCCTGAAAAATCAACTCCCGTCGGGATCGCACCGGGGATTTTTTCTGCCGGAATAAATATCCGCATCAAACGTTTTTTCTGTTGAAAAATCGCTTTTTCGTGCTAGGTTACCTGTTGTAAAAACAACAGGAGAATGGTTTTATGGATCATCAATTCATGTCTTATTATCTCGACCGTCCGCTGGTGAAAGGGCGGGTGTTCGATGTGTTCGAACCGGAAAAGATCACGAAAGACATTGCCGTGTTTTTCGTCCACGGGGGAGGGTGGCATGCCGGCAGCAGAACTCATTACCATGAACTCATGCAGGAACTCAACAACCGAGGCTGGCTTACCGCGGCCACCGATTACCGCTTGTCCGGTGTGACCGGATTCGATCAGCTGCAGGATATCCGCGAAGCTTTTGACCGTTTCGTCTCCTGGCTCAAACAGCGGGGTCTGCCGCTGAAAATCGCCGTTTACGGCGGATCCGCGGGTGCGCATCTGGCCTCGCTGATGTGCTTTGCCGATCCCGGCGAATGCGGCGAAAAGTGTCAGCTGGAAAATGACTGGGTGAAACCGTGCAAGGTGATGCTCCAGGCCACTCCGTATGATTTCCTGCATTGGGAAGGGATGATGCCGCAGTTCTGGTCCCAGATGCAGCAGGTCGCCGGCTGTTCTTACGACAAAGACCCGGCCCCGTTCGAACGGCTGTCGCTGAAGAATTACGTCCGCCAGGACAATCCGCAGACGTTTTTCATCGAAGCCGAACTGGAACATCTTTTTCCCTCGGAACTGACCCTGAAGATCGCGCAGGAGCACCGCAAAATGGGGATCAGGTCCCAGTGGAAAGTCTATACAAGAATGGAGCACGGCTTCCTCTACGAACTGAAGCGCAAGGCTCAGATCGAAGCGTTCGAAGACCTGTGTCTTTTCCTCGACGACCGGCTGGAAACGATTTGACCGGACACGAAAAAAGCGCGGCGGATCGGGAACAAGACCTGCCGCGCATTTTTTTCGCTCTGTCCCCCATACCGGTTGATTGATCTCCCCGATTTCCGGATAAAGTTCAAATTTCCAGTCCGGCATGTCTTGACTTTTATGGTTTTTGCGATTATATTGCCATGATGTCGGCAATTGAGCACGAATTGCCGACATCATGAATAAGCTGCGATCGAACTGGATTTGTTGCGCAAAACCGATATGATTTACACCTTGAGGAGCTGAAAACAAGGATTCAAATCCGATTTTCAACCCGTGTGGGGAACAGAGCGTTTTAATTATTCTGAAATCAGCCGCGTTTGAACTGGACATCCTTTTCGTATTGATGGATGTCTTTCATGACCTCGAAATCCTGCGGGATCTGGTGTTTTTCGCAGAAATACTGCCAGACGGCGCCCCACGGCAGGGCCTTGGCGGCTTCCATGACCGCCATGCGGGCGGTGAAGTCCCATGAATTCTCTTCGGCACAGGCTTTGGCGACGGGTTCCAGCAGGGCGATCAGCAGGGCTTTCTGCATGTTGCGGGTGCCGATCACCCACGCACCGACGCGGTTGATGCTGGCGTCGAAATAATCCAGCGCGATATACACCTGATGCTGGCCTGCGCCGCGGATGGTTTCGCGGGCGATGCTCTGCAGTTCGTCGTTGAGCAGGATCACGTGGTCGCTGTCCCAGCGCACGCCTCGGCTCACATGGAGCAGAATGCGTCCCTGCTGACAGCAGATCGCCGAAATCTTGTCGCCGATCGATTCGGTTGGGTGGAAATGTCCGGAATCCAGGCAGATCAGCTTGTTGTGTTTCGCGGCGTAAGAGAGGTAGAAATCATGTGAGCCGACCGTGAAGGATTCCGCGCCGATGCCGAAAAGTTTGGATTCCACGGCGTCCAGCAGTTCGGTTTCGGGAAATTTTTCTTCGAAAGTGGCGTCGAGGGATTCGAGCAGCCGCTGCCGGGGCGCCAGACGGTCGGCGGGGATGTCTTTGAAACCGTCCGGAGCCCAGACGTTGCACAGACAGGGCGTTCCGAGTTCGTGTCCGAACTGGGCACCGACCCGGCGGCAGGATTTGCCGTGATCGATCCAGAATTTGCGGATGGCGGGATCGGGATGGCTCAGGGAGAGACCGTGATCGAGTTTTTCATGCGAATAATAAGCGGGCGCGAGGTCGAGTCCGATTTTCCGTTCTTTGGCCCAGTCCAGCCAGCCGGCGTAATTTTCGACGGTCAGTGTATCGCGGTCCTGGCCGGGGGACATTTTGTCCACTTCATGCGCCTGCAGATTCACGCGCAGGTTGCCGGAGAGCAGACTCATGGCCTTATCAAGATCGGCACGCAGTTCGTCGGACGTGCGGGCGCGTCCTGGATAGTTGCCGGTGACCTGGCAGCCGCCGGTCAGGGAATGTTCCTGCGGTTCGAACCCCACCACGTCGTCGCCCTGCCAGGCATGGATGGAGATCGCTTCCTTTTCCAGCCGTTTCAGCGCCGCTTCGGTATCGACTCCCAGTGCGGCATACTGTTCTTTCGCCAGTTCGTAACTTTTTTCAACTGCACTCATGCTCATTCTCCTTCCAGGTTGATCTGTTGACGATAATATAGAGCCCGGTGCCGGAATTTCAATCCGGTTTCATTCCGTTTCGGCGAAAAAAATGTTAACGGACAGGTTTCCTCTGCCGGAAAGCAGTGGGCGGCATGCCGTGTTCCCGGCGGAATACCGCGGAGAAATAATTGCTGTCGGCGAACCCGCATTTGAACGCGATCTCGCCGATGGAAAGCCACGGATGCAGCCGGAGCAGGATCTCGGCTTCCTCCAGACGCTTGCGCGTGAGCTGTTCGCGGAAAGTCGAATGCAGTTTTTTCCGGAGCACGCCGCCCAGATAATTCGCATTGACGCCGAGCAGGTCGGCCAGGTCGGCCAGCGCGATATTTTCCTGATAATGGCCGCTGATGAATGACAGACAATTCTGCACGTAAAAATTTTCGTCGCGGCGTTTGACGCTGTTCATTCCGCCGCGGAGCGCGATGGCGCGGAGTTCCATTTCGAGCATCCGGCGCAGGAAAAAAGCGCAATCGCTCAATTCCGCACGCCAGTTTTTTCCTGCCGGGCGGGGCGGTTCTCCCTGAAAGAATTCCGGCGGCCTCCAGTCGGGACCGGTCAGTCCGCCCACATACAGCACCGCGGCGAGCCGGTTTTCGAACCGGACCGGAGCCGCGTATTCAAGGATGCCGTACGGACATTTGCCGCAGAAACCATGGCAGTGTCCGGCAATTTCGCGGCTCCGCTTTTTGTTGCCGCTGCAGGTCCGGTTGCCGTCATACTGCTTCGCCGCCCGGCAGAACGGAATATGATGCAGATACTGATCCGGCGCCAGTTTCAGTTCATCGCAATGGAGAAATACCGGATGGCAGACTTCCAGACTGACCGAGATCCGGTTTTCTTTTTCGACCTGACGCATCAAATCCCGGAACAGCATTTTCCCATTTCTCCTGTTATCTGAGATAATTTAAGATGATTCTGCGTATTTTTCAAGGTTTTTTTCAAAAAAAATGTTATTTTACAAGAAGAATCGGAAACAACAGGAGGGTCTGCCGATGAAAACGTATCTGGAAAAAGCGAGGGAACTGCCGATTGCGGTCAAAGCCGATGTTCTGATTGCGGGCGGCGGTCCGGCCGGAGTCGGAGCCGCCATCGGTGCGGCCAAGGCCGGAGCGGGGAAAATCCTGCTGCTGGAAAACGCCAATGCGCTGGGCGGAGTGGCGACCGCCGGAATGATGTCCCACTGGGGCGGGTTCAGCAACGGAACCGAACTCCGTAATATTCAGGAACGGTCCGCGAAACTGCTGGACTGCCCGGAAGGCAAGCCCGACCGCTGGTCTGCGATCCATCATGAAACCTTGAAAAACGTCCTCATGGATTATCTGGATGAACTCGGCGTTCAGTTCCAGTTCGATACGCTCGTGGCGGACTCCATCGTGGAAGACGGCCGGGTCCGCGGGGTGATCACCGAGAGCAAGTCCGGTCGGGAGGCGGTCATGGCGGATGTGGTGATCGACTGCACCGGCGACGGCGATGTCGCCGCCCGGTCCGGCGTGGAATTCGAACTCGGACGCCGGGAAGACCATCTGTGCCAGCCGATGACCCTGATGTTCCGGATCGGCGGCGTGGATTATTCTCGGGCGATCTTCCCGCATTCGTTCGAAACTCTGGTGGACGTTCCCGCCGGTGAGATCCAGGCGCTGGGGCGTCAGTTCCTGCCGTTCCCCGCCGGACATGTCCTGCTGTATCCGACCCGGCTGCCGGGCGAAATCTGCGTCAACATGACCAATGCCATTCATGCGGACGGAACCGATGTGCGTTCGCTGACGCAGGCGGAGATCACCTGCCGCCGACAGATCCCGAAAATCATCAGTTTCCTCCGGAAATATGCGCCGGGCTACGAACACTGCTACTGGGTCACTTCCGCCTCGTTGCTCGGCGTGCGGGAAACGCGGCATTTCAAGACCCTGCAGGAGCTTTCCGCCGAGGATATTCTGGAAGGAAAACTCTTCCCCGACTGGATCTCCACCGGCAACGGATTCAACTTCGACATCCATCATGTCAACGGCGCCGGCCTCGATCCGAACGGCGCGCAGAAAACGTTCAAATCGAAGGGCTTTTATTCCATCCCGGCGGGCTGCTGCATCCCGAAGAAAACCGACGGTCTGCTGCTGGCCGGACGCTGCATCGGCGGCAGCCACAAAGCGCATTCCAATTTCCGGATCATGTCGGTCTGTTTCGGCATCGGGCAGGGGGCCGGCGTCATGGCGGCGAAGACCGTTCAGGCGGGCTGTTCCGTCCGGAGCGTCGATATCAAGGCGGTCCAGCAGGAACTGATGCGGCAGGGCATCCCCGATCACAACTGAACTAAAACAACAAGGAAAAACAACAGGAAAGGAAATTATGGTGTTGGGAATCATGATGATGTTATTGGAAATCAGCAATCAGCTGCCCGCGGGCAATATCCGCGTGCTGGAGATCAAGGATAGGACGGTCCTGCTGGAACAGGAGCAGCGAGATTCTCCCAAAGACTGGTTTTACTGGAAATTCAAGGCGGTCTTCAAGGAGCCGGGCACCTACCGTTTCCGTTTTGCGAAGCCGGACAAGGTAGGGACCCGCGGCCCGGCGGTCAGTGAGGACCGCGGAGAAACCTGGAACTGGCAGCCCGCTTCACGGGTATCCAACGTGGAATTCACGTATGACTGCAAAGGACCGGGCGAAGTCTGGTTCTGCCAGGGACTGCCGTACCTGCAGAAGGACTGGGACCGTTTCACGGCGGAAATTGCCGGTCATCCGGCGGTCAGACTTTCCGCGCTCTGCCGGAGCCGGAAGGGGCGCAGCGTGGAACTGCTGGAGATCCGGGAAGGCACGCCGCCGCTGACCGTGGTGCTGACCGCGCGGCATCATTGCCAGGAAATGTCCGCCTCCATGGTGCTGGAAGGGGTGCTGCGCTATGCGCTCGCCGATGATGAAAACGGCCGTGCATTCCGCCGCAGGATCCGTCTTTTCGCAGTTCCTTTCACCGACAAGGACGGTGTGGAGGACGGCGACCAGGGGAAGGGCCGTACGCCGCGGGACCATGCCCGGGATTATGCCGGGGAGCATATCTATCCGGAAACTGCCGCGATCTGGAAACTGATCGAAGAACATAAGCCGTTTCTGGTGATGGATCTGCATGCTCCGTGGATCTACGGCAAGCACAATGAGAATCCGTATCTGGTGGAAAACAGCAACCGGCGGTTTTTCCCGGAGGTGGAACGTTTTGCCGGATTGATGGAACGCGAAGCGCCGGCATGTGCGCCGTTTCTGGCCTCGGACACGCTCCATTGGGGAACGGCCTGGAACACCGATGCCAATTACGATGCAAGAGGGATAGGCGGCGTCGGACTCAACCTGACGACCGCCTGCGGTTCTCTGCCGTTTATCCGCCTCGGAGTCAGCATGGAGATCCCGTTTGCGAACTTCCGGGAAAAGACGGTGACGAAAGCGGAATTCCTGCAATACGGGGCGGCTCTCGCCAGAACCATTTTGCGTTTCGCCGACGACCGCAAGTAAAAAAATCGTCCGGCAGTTGCAATGGAGCAAATGTACCAGTATATTACCTGAAGAAACCGTCGATTTTTTTCAGGGAGCTGGTGCAGACGATGATTTTCAAGCGATTTTTCAAACCTTACGCGGAATACAGTCTGCGGACGACACTGTCCGAAGACGAATTGAAAAATGCGCTGGATCAGGAATTCTCCGGGTATTTTGTTACGTCGATCACAGCATTGTTCAGCAAAGAGGAAGTCACCTTCTGCCGAACCTGGAAACCCCTGACTCTGAGTCCCGTCCTGCGCGGCAGAAATTCTTTGCGGGGAGATGTTTCCATTCGATGCCGGAAAGCGGAATCCTCCGGTGAGACGATCCTTGACATCACGATCTCGCCGCAAGACGCCCGGTTATTCGTCTGGCTGTTTTTCATTTTATGCCTTGCAGCCCTCATTCCGTTCATTCGTTCCGGAAGCTGGCTGTTTGTCGGTCCGTTGGTCATGGCGGGATTTCTGTTCCTGGTTTTGGCCGGGTGCCGTGTCTTTGCGGAAAGCGAAGTCCCCGAGATCCAGGAAGCTTTCGAAAAAACCTTGCGGCGGCTGGAAAAGAAATACAAGAAGGAAAAGCCATGAAAAAGCTGATCGTGAAACCTGATTGGCGGGTCATGCGCAAACGGTTTATCCTCGTCTGCATGATCCCCTTTCTGGTCACGGCTCTTATCTTGATCGCCTGCATCTTTTCCCGACGCACGGAAATTCAGGCGGCACCGTTCGAATTGTCCTTGTTCAGTCTGGTCATAGACTTTTTCCTGATTGGGCTGTTTTACCTCATATTCATCTCGATCAGAATTACTTTTGACGGGAAGAAACTGATCCGGTATAAATTCTTCCTTCCCGTCAGAAAAATTCCCGTCGATCAAATCGATACGGCAAATTACGATTCCGCGCGGAAAATCCTGCTCGTTTACTGCCGCCGTAAAAATTCGCTGTATTGGTTCCCCTGCAATTTGTTTGCGGAAAAAGATCTGGATGGACTTTTGGAAATTCTTGCGCGGGAACACGGCATCAAAACCATGAAAAACTGACCGGGAGGAAAATCATGAACAGCAAATTCCGGAAACACTATATGCGGAAAAACAAACTCGAATACTTGTTTTTAATGCTTCTTTTTGTTTCGGACACAGCCTTACCAGCCGAATTCGATCCGGCGGCATGTCCCGATTTTTCGGTTCGGGTTTTTCCGGGAAACAACCGCAGGGAGGTAATTCTGGTTTCCGCCTCCACTTACCTGCATCCCGGACTCGGTTTCGATTCCGCCGAGTGCCGTTCCGGCGGCAAGCTGTCAAGAAAACATTTCTGGAATCTGATTCATTTGGAAATGGCACCTGGGAAAAAAACACAGTTATATTATCTTTCGACCATTCCCGGCAGGCCGGATAAAACTACGGAGCGGTTCGAACTTGCCATAGACAGGCCATTCTTCAAAAGTCCGGAAAAGAAAATCCCGCTGAAGGTTGCCAGAGGCGGGAAAGCGGTTGTCGTTTTTACCTCTTATCTGGATTCAGCTCACAGAAAATCGTTGCGGAGTTTGAAAATAAATCTGGAAGACAATACCGGTTTTTGGACCCACTCCCCGGAAAGAAAATTAACGATCATCTGGCATACGGATGGTTTTTCCGTTGCCGGACAGCCCGGAGAAAATGCCTTTTTCGAGTTCGACTGGACATCATTGAAGATGTTCCGCAGAATGGAGAACGGAGTGACTGCCCTGCGCTTCAAACACGGATATAAATGGGGCCTTTTTCCGGTTTATGAAATGTTTTATTTGAGGAAAATTGAATCGGATGGAAGTTTACCGTATTCGTCCGAATTCGACGCCCTTGCTGAAAAACCGGGTTGTACCGGGGCTCAGGTCTTTGCCCGTCCCGAATGGCGGAAATTCTTTGCCGCGGCGAAAAAGGATCCGGAACGGTTTGAATGTCTGCTTACCCGGTTTTCCGTTTCCCAATCGACTCAAATCCATATCTGCAACTGGGAAAATGCGTCTCAGGGTGTTTTGGCAGTCATGTCGGCCGAAATCATCACCGGCCGCTCCTGGATGGATTATGACGGTGCGAACCCGGATATCAAAAATGCTGTGAAACTTGCCAAAATGACTTTACCGCAGCACAGACAGTTGCAAAAGATACTTGCCGATCCGGTTTGCCGCCGTGAGCTGCAGATTTTTTTCCGCAGGGCATACCATGGAACGAAACAACCCGAGATACCCCCAGACACGAAATAAAATCTCTCCCGCCGATGATCTCCGCTATGCGTTCATGTTCCGGCTGTGCAAATGATTTCGATGCCGGAAAGCGGAATCCTCCGGTGAGACGATCCTTGACATCACGATCGCGCCGCAAGATGCCAGGTTATTCGTCTGGCTGTTTTTCATTTTATGCCTTGCAGCCCTCATTCCGTTCATTCGTTCCGGAAGCTGGCTGTTTGTCGGTCCGTTGGTCATGGCGGGATTTCTGTTCCTTGTTTTGACCGGGTGCCGTGTCTTTGCGGAAAGCGAAGTCCCCGAGATCCAGGAAGCTTTCGAAAAAACCTTGCGCCGGCTGGAAAAGAAATACAAGAAGGAAAAGCCATGAAAAAGCTGATCGTGAAACCTGATTGGCGGGTCATGCGCAAGCGGTTTATCTTTACGCCGTCCGGCAGCAATAAGGCCTGGGAAAGGTGGTCTGTCGCGGAGAATGATCTTATCTTATCGGTCCGCTTCCAGCTGGCGGATCATGTTTTCGCGGATCTTCTGAAGTTCGTAATTGCTTCTGACATCGTAAACCATATTGCCGGTTTTGGAATCCAGACGGACTTGTTTTCCGATCGCCTGAAGCAAGGACGGATCACGTTTTGATTTTTCCAGCGCTTTGAAATATTCATAATCGTCCAATCCTTCCCTCGCCATCAGCAGACGCAGTGATGGATAAACTGTCTGCGGATCATCGGCATCCGGATAAAACCAGGTGAATTCCGTTGCCTGAATCAGATATGCCCCGTTTTTGCGGCCCGGCTTGTTCAGGAAATTGACGCACCAGTAAAGCATGCCGTCCAGTTTTTTATGATAAGCGAACCAGTAGAACAGCCGCGGAACTGCGGCGGGATATTCCAGACTGCCCATGCCGGTCTGATTGTAGATCCAGAATTTCTGTCCTTTTTGCCGGTATTTCCAGGCATTGGGGAGGGCATTGACTGCTGGAAACATCCAGACATCGATCAGATTGTCCCTCATCAGTCCCGGCTGGGTGGCGTCAATGTAAATGCCCAGGATCAGTTCCGGAGCCGCTTTTCTGATGATGGCTGCGGTATTCAGAATGTCGCCGTAAACACTGCTGTAAGGTTCGTCCCACAGAATGAAAATGAATTTATCCAGCCAGCAGTTCTTTTTCAGATAGTCGCGGAATTCCGCAGCTGCACGGGCAATATTCCGGTCGGCTTCCGGGTCGGTTCCGATGGCCTTTTTACGGCCGGTTTTCACCCAGTGACGTTTGGACATCGTTCCATGGGAACCCAGCATGAAAAAAGTGTTGACGCAGACCGATTGGTGTTTCTTCTGGAAAAAATTGCGGCAAAACCGATCATAAAGAGAAAAATCCAGCAGGGGATTCGATCCGATATTGATTTTGGGACCCCAGGTAAGTTTGCCGTCCAGATACGGCAGCTGTGTGGAAAATCCCCATTGATGCAGCAGCGAGTGTCCCGCTTTTCCGCCACCGGGATATCCGGGGTGGACATGGCAGGCGGTTTTGAATGAACGGACCTGCGGAAATGTAAAATCCAGGACTTCGATCTCAAAGGGAATTACCGTTTTTATGACTTTTCCGTTGATTTCAAGCCGGAGACTGCCGCGGTAGCTCCCTGCCGGCAGATTGTACGGCGGATGCGCGTCAATCACTGCGAAATGATGAGCCGAACGGGAAGGCCGGTAAACCGGATAAAGCACATCGGTCATATTTTTGCCATATGCATTGGTGGCGTAACCCGGATAATAAATCTTGAGCGCGTCCGGAGGGAATTCTTCGCCGGAATCTTTTTTCAGCAGGCCGGACAGCACTTTGAAAGTCCGGAAAGGCTTCTTGGCGCTTATGGCCAGATGAGCTGCTTCCCATTCACCTCGGGCGGCACGGACTCTGAGAATTTTTTCCTCCGCGATCACCGGCGGCATTTTTTCGTTTTCCTCAAAATGTTCTCCGCAGAAATTCCAGATCGAGTATCCTTCGGTTTCGCCGATTTTCACTGCATAAGGGATTTTGGTCAGACGCAGGGCGGCGGACTGGAATCCCTGAAAATTGAACATCGGTTCAAACGTGCCGAAAGCTTTTTCCCGGTCGATCTTCCGGTCCGGCCAGAACGATGGAATTGTCCCGTCTTTATCCGGAATGGAATTGGAGTGATTGGAGATCAGCCGCATGGTAAACTTGCGGCCGAAATTCTGGTCCTTGACCACTTCTTTTCGAAGCGCTACATACAGCATGTCTCCGGCGGCTGCGATCACATAATCATCCGGATACAGCGCATATCCCCGGTATTTCCCTCCGGCGATCCTGAGCACTGAAAGCTTGTTTTCCTTCGGCCGGATATTCAGCATGAAATCCCAGGGCGGCAGTCCGGTTTTCGGATCGTTGTCCGTATCGGAATAATATCCGAAGGAAAGATTGTCCTTTTTGAGCAGTTCCGGCAGCTGATTGATCTGAAACGCCCAGACATATTTTTCCGGATCCTCGGCGAATCCGCCGCCAACCGTCCTGAACCGGGTCAACGGATCGTTGATCTTGAACAATATCGGAACTTTAACGGTTTCTGCCCGTGCGCATAATGCGGTTCCGCACATCAGCAGGATCAATGGCAGCATGCGTTTCATGAGACAGTTTTTCCCGACCATGATCATTTATCTGTAATACATCCAGAACCGGAGATCGGGGACGATCGAATAGGACCATTTCAGTTCATAAGCATTCCAGTTGGAAATGGCGATCTCCCTTTTGATGTTTTTCCCCGCCCCGTCGTAACTGATATAATTGGCGGAACAACCGGGGTAACAGCGCCGTGAAAGCTTTCCCCTGTCCTTGCCGTGACGGTAGCGGATCGTGCGTTCGGTTTCTGCCAGACACGCCTCATATGGGGCGACAAAATACTGATGGTTATCGATCCACATGATCTGTTCCGGATTCTGCAGCTGAGTCGCTTTCTTTTTTGTCCAGGCAATATTGGCGCCGTACCCGCCGTAAGCGAATACCCCGCTCTTGGTGTATTCGCTCGTGTCTGACGGGCAATACCATAGTTTCAATGCCGCGACCCCGTAAGTGGAATTCCACGATCCCGGTTTGATGAATTCGGTGAGCAGTTCATGGGCGCTTTTGCTTTTTCCCGTATCTTGATAAACCGAAGCGTTATAATCCTGCGTGTATTGCAGGCTTGCTAAACCCAGCTGACGCAGATTTCCGGTACAGCTGACGGTCCTGGCTTTTTCTCTGGCTGCGTTCAGCGCCGGCAGCAGCATGCCCGCCAGAATCGCGATGATCGCTATAACGATCAGGAGCTCTATCAATGTAAAATGGCATGCTGTTTTACGCTTCAGATACGAGAGATGAGGTATGGGAGATGAGGTGTCAAAACTGTTTTTGCATTTTTGCATCATTCTTTTCCTTCCTGCAGTTTTTTGGTGTATCCTGTATCAGCAATTATAATGTCGATCTTGAGAACATGCAATATCCGGCAATGTTTTTTTTGGCTTTTTTTGCCAATAGATTTTAGTGCTATATGAATCTATTTTGTTGTGACCGGAAATTCCGTGATGTCCATACCTGGGATCTGCTCTTGCTTTTTCGTGCTCTAATATTATATTACGGAAAATGAAAAGATTATGAAAGCATTGATCCAGGTTCATCAGATTTTCTGTTCGCCTGATCAATATGTTTCAGACTGCTTGAGAAATCTGTTCCGGCGGGGAAGGATACGGAGATGAATCGGATTCAGCTGAAAATCTATCATGACCAGATCGGGAAAATTCTTTCGGGCACCCTGACGACGGGCGATCTGGTGCCCGGTGAACGCGAATTGGCCGCGGCATACGGCACCAACGTTATGAATGCAAAAGCGGCGGTCAATCTGCTGGCACGCCGGGGACTGGTCCGACGGAAACGTCATGCAGGAACCCGTATCGGTCCGGCCGTTGCCCCGGAATTGCTGAACTCGCTGCAGGGGACTGGAGATAAACTGGCCGTCCTGCTGACTTCTCCGAATCCGACCGGGATCCATTGGGATGGCGAGACCTGTCTGGCTTTCCGGAAACATGCCGCCGAATTGGGCTTTTCTGTCATTCAGCTGGAAATTCCGGTCGAACGGGAAGAATTGAAATCATATTTATCCGCATTGGCCGGACTGCAGCCGGAGGCGGTTGCAGTGCTGGATGACAATTTCGACCATGAAACTCTGTTTCAGTTCCGTGAGTATTTTTCCCGGTTTCCGGTTCCGGTCGCGCGGCTGAACCGACTGGGCGCTTCGGTCCCCTTTAATACCCCGAATACTGTTTCACTGGATATCGATCATTATGAAAACGGCCGCCGGGCAGGGAGCGCTGCCTTGTCCGCTGATCTGCCGACGGTCATCCTGACCTTATCCTCGCAGATCAAGCAGATCAAGCCCAATGCCCATTTTTTTGACAAGTTGGAGGGGATCCGGGATGTTTTCAGGGAAGCCGGGCAGCAATCGCCGCGGCTGATGGTCCTGTCTGAAGAATCCCTGCAGGAATTGGGCGATCTGATCAGAAACGGAAAATGCCGGCTGGTGCTGTCGCTGAATTTGGAAATTGCCGTCCATGGTTATGATTTCCTGCGTCGGCAAAATCTGAAATGTCCCGCAAATTACCGGATTTTAGGAATCGACGATCTGGCGCAGTACCGCAGCTATCAGTTCAGCACGGTCGTCATCCCAAAATCGGTCATCGGATCCGTCATGGCCGACTTGGCGTGCCGACGGATGCCGAGGCCGCTCCATACGAATCTCTCGATCCGGATGGCTGGTGATCTGCTGCGCAGGAAAACGTTCTGACATGGAAAATAACGTTTTTTTGTGGGTTCCGGCCTTGCAATATCGGATTTTGAGGTTATTTTTCATATTCGTGCATCATAACCTCAGGAAAGGAAGTCGCTGGAATGAAAAAAGATTTGAAACTGACGATGCTGGGAGCCGGTTCGGGCTTCGTGCTGACCATTGCCAAAGAACTGCTGACCGATCCGGTCTTTGAAAACTGCCGGCTGATGCTGATGGATGTTTCGCAGGAACGTCTCGCCGCCGCCGACCAGGCGGTTTCCGAGGTGCTCGCCAAAGGGAAAAACCACGTGTCACTGCTCACCACGACCTCTCTCGATGAGGCGCTGGACGGCGCCGATTATGTGATCACCTCCTGCGAGAAAAAACGCTATGAATATTGGGCGCAGGATTTCCAGATCGCCGAAAAACACGGCGTCTTTCAGGTCAAAGCGGAAAACGGCGGCCCCGGCGGGATCATTCACGGGATGCGCAACATCTGCCTCTACCGCGAGATCCTCCTCCGGATGGAAAAACTGTGTCCCGATGCGTGGCTGATGAATTTTTCCAATCCGATGTCGATCCTCTGCACCTATTTCAAAAATTATTTCCCGAAGATCAAAGCACTGGGTTTCTGCCATCAGGTGCACGGCACGTTCGGCCTGATCGCCGAGGAACTGGGCATGGAACCGGGCGAACTCCAGGTCATCACCGCCGGCGTCAATCACATGAACTGGCTGTTCGACATCCGCAAGCGGAACACCCGTGAAAGCTGCATGGCCGAATTCATCGAAAAAATGCGCGCTTCCAAATACTGGAACGAGGTCTTCCCGAGCATCCCGGAACAGCGATATACCAAAGAAGTCTACGAAACGTTCGGGATGTATCCGGTCGGTTACGACGAGCACATCGTGGAATACCTGCCGTTTTTCCAGGATCCGGAGGAATGGAAGAAATGGGGTCTGAAGTCGCTGCGGGAGTTCTACGAGAATCTGACGAAGAAGAAATCCCATACGCTGGAAACCCAGCGTCTGCTGGGGAAAAATTATTCCAAGCCGCCGTTCCCGGTCAACCCGGACCATCCGTATTATGCGGAGAACCCGTGCAAGGTGATCACGGCACTGGAGACCAATACGCCGCTGTATTTCGATGCGATCAACATCCGGAACAACGGAGCGGTGGACAATCTGCCGCCGGATGTGATCCTGGATGTGCCCGCGCTGGCGATCGGCGGGGAAGTCCGTTCGATCCATGTGGGGAAATTGCCGGCCGCGCCGTGCGAACTCTGCCGCCGTCAGACCGTGATCCATGAAATGGTGGCGCAGGCCGCGGCGGAAGGCAGCGATTCGCTGGCGGTCCAGGCCTTGTGTCTCGATCCCTATGTGGCCAGCCTGACGCAGGCCCGCGGCATCTGGGCGGATTACCGGCAAGCCTATCGGGAAGAGCTCACGACTTTCAAGTGAACCGCTGCCAGGGTGAACAATAAGACTTATACGACCTATAGGACTTATAGGACCTATGCAGAGTGACTTACGGCGCTATGCCGTAAGGCAGGCCGACCCAGACCGGTTCGTCCAGGTCGCCCCCCAGCACATCCATTTTCATGAACAGCTGATGCCGTCTGCAAGGCTTTTTCAAGGAGAGCTTTTTGATCTCCACTTCCGCCGTCCAGATTTTCTGCGTTTTATCGGTCGGTTTCAGCTGGATCTTGACCTTGCCGTTCACCTGGACCGGACGGGGCACACCTGCCGTGACCAGACTGATGGAAACATCTTCGGCTTCCTCGGCCAGTTCCGCCGTGAATCTCACCTTGCTGCCCGGCTTGATTTCCGGATCGGCACACTCCGCACGGACCACATAGTCCGGCTTCTTCACCAGCTTCAGGTATTCCAGATCGAGCCGGAGATTATACAAATAAAAGTGGAGATAGGCGGCTTTTTTTGCCTTTTCCTTTTCGGAAATATTCTGGTACAAGTCATAAACAAAGATTCCCTTCTGCGGAGTCGTGACCTGCGATGAGCCGAATCCTCCGATCTCCAGCAGGACGGTCCAGTTGCGGTATCCCTGCAGCAGATCGAATCCGGTGATGCGGAAGGTGAGATACGGATACTCCGGCGAAAGTTTGACTCTGGTCACGGTCTTCCGTCCCGCCGCATCTTTCGCAAAGAGGGAAAAACCTTTGCCGTCGTTCTTCGGCTTGATTTCCAGCTCTTTTTTGCCGGGGATCGCCAACCAGCGTTTGAATCCCGGCCCTTTGCTCAATTCGATCTCACTGCCGTCTTCCCGCCACAAGGTATTGGCATCCGGATTTTCGATCTGTTTCGCCTGAACGATTCCAGCCGCCAGCAGAATGCCCGCTATGATCCACTTGTTCATTTGGATTCCTCCGGTTATTTCAGCAGTTCGATTTCATAAAGCTCGACGGACTTATTATGCTTCTTGCCGGGAAAGTCGATTCGGATTTTGACCGATTTCAGCTCCTCGCCGAAATCCAGCAGGACGGAATATTCGCCTTTTTCCGTCTTCTTCGGAGTAAGGTTTTTCCATTCGCCGAACTTCCAGATTCTCACGGCCGGATTGCCCATATTATAACCGTAGATCCGAATTTTGGAGAACTTCGGCGGATGCTTCCGGAAATTGAGCTCATACCAGTGTTCCTTGCCCCAACGGGAGGACTGCCAGCCAAGCATATCGAGCGTTCCGTCGAAAAGCTTGTTCCGCTGGTTCATCGAGGTCAGGAATTTGCCGGGATTGCTGGAATCTACTTCGAACGCCGCGCCTTTTTCGAACAGCAGACTGCCGCGTGAAGTGCGCGCTTTTTCGGCTTCGGCGATCTCCTGAAGCACCTGCGCACGGGTTTTCAGTCCGGCGTCCATCTTCTTCGAGGTCAGGATCACGCATTCATACGGTTTCAGCGAAAGTTTCAGTTTGCCGTTGTCGATTTTCCGCGAACCGGTGCCGCGGAATTCGAGCAGCGATGAAAACTTCTTCAGATGTTCCGCCGAAATGACGGTATCTAGCGGTCCGTTTTTCAGGTTGACCACGATCAGCAGCGTGACGCCGTCGCCTTCGACCAGCAGCGTGTCGATCATGTTTTCCGGATCGACGGCTTTCACCGGGAATTTCCGGTTGGAAAGCAGCTGCTTTTCCAGCGCCCGGATCGACTGGTTGAAATAGCGGTAGCCCTCGTAAATCTGAGGCCGGTCGCCGAGATCGTGATAGGCGTACGGATAATGGAGCCGAGAACCCTGCGCGATGGCGCTCCAGCTCATGCTTTCCAGTTCCTCCCACGTCGGATAATCCCCCAGAATATTGTTGAATTTATAGCTGAAGAACTGTCCGGTGAATCCGACCACTTTATCCGGACGGCGGCTGTTCGTCACCTCCTGCAGATGATTCCGGATCCGGTGCACCGGCCGCGTCAGGATCCGCTTGCCCTCGGAAACGATGGGTCCGATATAGGCATGGATGGAAAACACGTCCGCACAGTCCAGATACTTGCCTGCTTCCCGGGTGCAGGTGAAAATCGGATGGTAAGGATCCAATTCGCTGACGAAATCATAGATGTATTTCAGATAAACGGGCGAAACGTTCCGGCATTCCGGTTCGTCGCTGATATAGTAGAGGCAGAAAGTCGGATCTTCCCGGTATTTTTCCACAATGGCGCGGATCTTCTCGAACAGTTCCGGACAGGGTTTGACATCTTTGCGAGCCTCCTTCGCTTCCAGTCCTTTGATGAGCCGGTTCGGTTCCAACGTCCTGGCATGGACCCGCGTTGCGGCCAGGTCATCGGCTTTGAACCGTTCGGCAAAGGCCGTGCCGCCCATGAAGCCCTGCGCATAGATGAAGCGAGGATACCACGGCTGGCCGTTTTTGATCAGCGCATTGTTTTCGATCCAGATCATGGACCCCTTGTTCTTTTTCAGCCTCGTGACGGTGCAGAATGCCGAAGCGGTTTCCCGGCCGTTTTCCAGCAGTTTCGCAGTGAGCAGCGCCTTGCCGCCTTCAGTCAGACCATTGCTTTCGAACGCGAACGGCAGAGCATCCCGTTCCGCTTTGAAACGCAGCGTTTTTTCCGTCAATCCGCCGCCGGAAACGGAAAGTCTGACTTCGGCGTTTTTCCGCTGTTCCGACGAAAGGTTCAGCTTGAGTTCGCCCCGGATCACCGAGTAATCCTGTCCCGGATAGAAATTCCGTTTGTAACCGGGCGCCGTCAAGTTGATCCGGATCGGCTGATAGACGATGTCCACCGGATAACTCCGTCCCAAGACCAATCCGTTTTTCTCCGCTTTCAGCGTGAGTTTGAGCTGGGTTTTCCCCAGGGCCTTTTTCAGATATTCCACCTTGGGCACAACGATCTTGTGCAGTCCGCCTTTCAGCGTGATTTCATGAACGGAACTTTTTCCGCCCGGTTCCTCCACGTTCAGCGAGTATTTCCCGGCGGCCGCGGGATTCGCGTCTATGGTAAGCTCCAGCGGACCGGAATAAACCCCGTCCGTAAAAGTCCGGATGACGGGTTCCGCCTTGGTGATCAGCACATCCTGGGCCGGATTCCGTTTCGGGAAACCCGTGAATATCCGGAAGGCCTGCGACTGATGAAAGCCGCTGGTCAGCGGACTCCAGGTGGAAAGTTCCAGAACCGTTCTCCGGGTCCGCGCAATGTTCAGCAGCCACGTGCTGCTCCATTTGACATTGCGGGTCATGTAAAACGCGCTGAACGGGATCCGGATCTGGACCTGCCAGTGATCCTTCCCGTAAAACACTTTCGATTCCCAGAACGGCGAATAGGGATCGGGAGTGATCACGCCCGCTTCCCCGTAAAACATGCTGAAATGCAGGTTCCCGGCAGTAGCGGCAAACTGATAATAATCGTCCGGCTGGCCGCTGGGGCACAGGAAAATCTCCACCAGATCGGACCCCCACAGACCAGACGGATTATCCGTTTTTTTCAGCTCATCCATCCGGTTTTCATAGCACCGGATATTCAGATAAAGATTGTCGGCGTCGGCCGCGACCTTGAATGCCGTCTGTGCCCCGGGATTCGTTTTTCCCGTTCTTTTCAGCAGTGCGAAGCCGGACTGTTCGGGAACATCCTGCCAGACGCCTTTCGAAAAGTTCCCGTCCAGCGGGATCGGTTGGTTTACCACTTTCACCTGTGCGGAAAGCGTCAGACTCAGAAAGACAGCCACCCCCATGGCTGCGGAGCAGATAAAATTTCTTTTTCCCATGATATTACCCTCTCGGTTATGTTTAAATCAATTACGTTGTTTCCGAAGGATGAATCAGTATGCGCTGGCAGCACCGGACCGGTCAACAAGGAACTGGTCCATCCAGCTGTTGGCTGCTTTGGCAAAGCTGGAAGTTTTTTCCGCTTGGGCATGACCGTCGAGATAGCCGCAATTGGTCACAGTTCCGTTGGGATAACCGACGTTGTAGGTTCTTGCTCTGTTGGCCGTATATGCTCCGCCATGCCGGAAAGCGACCCAGGCCGGATCGCCGGACGCTCTTTGTTCGTAAGAACGCTTGTATCCGTTATCCAGCGAAACCATGTTGATCGACGGCTTTTTGCAGGCGTTGACTTTCCGGAACCGGTAACTGTATTTCTGTCCGTCGCTCGGAGGCGTGGTGGCGGTAACCGACGGATTGATTCCGCCCATGGTCCCGTTCAAAGCGAGGTGTCCATAGGCGAATTCACCGTTATTGTAATTGGGATTGACCAGGTTGGAAAACGGTTCAGCGGGACAAAACCACAGTTTCCGGATCTGGGCATTGGTCGGTTTCGAATACAGCAGCTGGGCGGAAAGGGTGTTCCACAGCACGCCGTTGACCCGGGTCGGCATCAGATATTCATTGTAATTGGAAATATAGTGCTGTTCCGCCATCAGGATCGTCTTATGATTGTTCAGGCAGCTGATCCGGTGGGCGGTCTGTTTCGCGTTGTTCAATGCCGGCAGGAGCATGGCGGCGAGAATGGCAATGATCGCTATAACTACGAGGAGCTCTATCAGCGTAAAATGCATTAGCATTTTACGCTTCAGGTATGAGAGATGAGGTATGAGAGATGAGGTATCCTTGCGGAAAAATACATACTGATAACTGAAAACTGATTGCTGATCACTTGTGACACTTGCGAGGCCGTAAGACGAGCGGCTGACAGAACGTTTTTGTTTCGACATGATCCTTCTCCTTTTATGAAATACAATCGATTGCATTTTTGTTTTCAGACATAATACATTGATTTTTTGAAAATGCAAGCGGAAAAAGAAAAAAACTTGAAAAAAGTCGGATTTTTTCAGGAAAAACCATTTGTTTTTCGGGAAAACAGGAGTAAATTGACACCGGAATATGCAATCTATTGAAAAGGACCATACGGAATGGGTGCGACGATTTATGATATTGCGCGGCTGACGGGGTACAATCCGGGAACGGTGTCGCGGGCGTTGAACAACGATCCGCGGGTGAAGGATAAGACCCGGGAGAAAATCCGCGAAGTCGGCAATCTGCTGGGCTATGTGCCGAATCTGGCGGCGAAAAGCCTGATCACCGGCCGCACCCAGATCATCGCGGTCGTTTCCGGTTCGTGGTCGGGCGGTCCCATGACCTCGCTGATGCTGGGGCTGAACAAGGTCCTGATCCAGCGGGGCTACCTGCTGATGAGTCTGATCTACAACAACCTCGAACAGTTCCGGATGTGTCTTTCGAGGCTGAAATGCGGTTTTTGCGACGGTGCGATCCTGCTTTCGCCCCGGCCGGAGTTCGCTTCGGCTCCCGAATTCGGCCAGCTGGAAAAAAGCGGTTATCCGGTCGTTTGTTTCGACCAGTGGATACCTGGCAAAACGTTTCCGGTGGTAAGCAACGACGCGGAGCGGAGCATCGGACTGCTGTCGGAAAAACTGCTGGAAAGCGGCATGGACGCGGCCTACTTGAACTTTCCTCTGAATACGGTGGCGGACTGGCGGCGGAAATGCGCGGAAAAACTGCTCCGCAAGGCACATATCCCTTATACCTGCGAACTGGAAAAGATACCGGAACTGTTCCGGAAACACCGCATCCGGAATTTCGGCATTTACTCGGATTCCGCGATCGGTCTGGATCTGGTCGAGGCAAAACTGCCGAAGAAGCGGGATTTCCGCTGCATCGGCGGGGTCTTCGACGCGTGGCACAAGACCATGCCGAATTATTTTTCGCAGGTGTTTCTCTGTGTACAGGACTTCGACGGGGAAAGCGAAGCGGCGTTGAAGATCCTGTTCGACATGATGAACGGGGTGAAGCCGTCACCCGAACCGATATTTTATCCGCCGAAAGGAATTATGACTCCGTAAAATAAATAGGAAACAGCCATGCACGAAAAAATCTTCAACATTTTTCTGAACCGGGTGAAAGCGCTCACCGCAGGTCGTTTTCAGGAAATCTACTCCGATTCCATCGAACTTGCCGCGGAATACGCGCTGACCAAAGAGCCGGTGCCGTTCCGCGACCGTCTGAAACTCGAATACCGCCCGATCCGGGAAGGCGAACGCTGGGGCGAAGCATGGGACAGCGCCTGGTTCCATCTGACGGGGACCGTGCCGGAATCCTTTGCCGGAAAAGAACTTTGTCTGCGGCTCAATACCGAAAGCGAGATCCTGATTTTCGACGAATCCGGAGTTCCGGCCTGCGGCCTGACCGACCGGAGTATTTACGATTCCCGTTACAGCAAAAACCGTTTTCCTCTGAAAAATCTGACTGCGGGCGACCGGATCGATGTCTGGTTCGAGGCTGCGGCGAACAGTCTGTCGGGGATCGCCCTGCCGGCTGCCGAGGAAAAAGATCCGGCGCATCCGCTGGGAAGCTATAATCCGCATGTCACCTCGCTCCGGCTGTGCGTATTCGACCGTGAAGTCTGGCTGTTCCTGCTCGAAATCGAAACTCTTGCGGGCCTGCTGGAAACGATCGGTCCGAATAATTACCGAGGCAAACAGCTGCTTCATGCCCTGAACCGGGCGGCGGACGTTTACAACCACGATCCGGTCAATGCCGCCGAGGCAAGGAAGGTTTTGCGTGACACCGTTTTTGTCTGGAAAGCCGAGGACGGGGCGCTGACAGCGTATTCGATCGGTCATGCGCATATCGATGTGGGCTGGCTGTGGCCGGTGCGGGAAAGCACGCGGAAAGCCGCCCGGACGTTCTCCAGTCAGCTGGCGCTGATGGAGG
This sequence comes from Lentisphaerota bacterium, assembly GCA_015061565.1. GTDB lineage: Bacteria > Verrucomicrobiota > Lentisphaeria > Victivallales > UBA1829 > SIG94. The sequence goes on along the minus strand of SUWI01000044.1, from coordinate 2,407 downwards.
AATACCCCGATTACAAATTCGGGGCGTCGCAGGCCTACCTTTATCTCCAGGTCAAAAAGAATTATCCGGAACTGTTCGAGAAGATCCGGACCCGGGTCCGGGAAAAACGCTGGGAAGTCCAGGGCGGCATGTTTGTCGAAGCGGACTGCAATGTGATCTCGGGAGAATCCATGATCCGGCAGTTCCTGCACGGGAAAAACTTTTTCCGGGATGAATTCGGCATCGAGGTGCGGAATCTGTGGCTGCCGGACGTATTCGGTTATTCCGCGGCAATGCCGCAGATCATCCGGAAAGCCGGCTGCGAATATTTCCTGACCCAGAAAATTTCGTGGAGCCAGGTCAACAAATTCCCATACCATACCTTCCGCTGGATCGGGGTGGACGGTTCGGAAGTGCTGACGCATTTCCCGCCTGAGGATACCTACAATTCAACAGCCTCGGCGCCGCTGCGGATCTACGCGTCAAACCAGTTCAACGAGGCGGGATTCCTGCCCGGATTCATGAGCCTGGTCGGGATCGGCGACGGCGGGGGAGGACCGTCCGAAAACCATCTGGAACGCGCCCGGATCGTGCACGATCTGCGGGACTGTCCGAAATCGAAATGGCAGCTTGCCTCGGATTCTTTCGAACTGCTGGCCAAGTATCGCGACCAGCTGCCGGAATGGCACGGGGAATTGTATCTGGAAATACACCGCGGCACGCTGACCTCGCAATCCCGCACGAAACGCGGCAACCGGAAATGCGAACAGGCTTTGTCCGCATGGGAAACACTTGCGGCTGGTCTGCCTGCCTCGGAATGGCCGCGCGAAAAACTGGACACCGCATGGAAAACAGTTCTGCTGAATCAGTTTCACGATATTCTGCCCGGGTCTTCGATCCGTCTCGTTTATGAACGGACAGAAAAGGAACATGCCGAAGTGCTGGAAACCGCCCGGGCGGGAATGCTCGAAGCGGCGGGGAAACTCTTCCGGAAAAAGAAAAACTCCGCCGTGCTGGTCAATACGTTATCGCACAAATGGTCCGGACTGATCGAACTGCCGGAACACTGGAACGGTTTCGAGGCCGTTATTCCGGGGCGAGGGGTTCTGCCGGCGCAGAGTCACAACGGAAAAAACTTTGTCCGGGTCGAGATCCCGGCACATTCCTTCCTGAACCTGGTTCGCGGCGCTGGAAAAGTTCAGGAGGGAAGCGACACGGGAAAATTCATTCTGGAAAACGAGCTGGTGCGCTACGAATTCGACCGCAACGGACAGCTGATCCATGCTTTCGACAAGGAATTGAACAAGGAATTCCTCGCCGGACCGGGCAATGTGCTGTCGCTCTACAACGACCGCCCGGTCCGCTATGATGCATGGGATGTGGACATGTATTATCCGAGGGAAAAAACGGGAGAAGCCCGCTGTGTTTCGGCACGGACCGTCCGGCATGGCGAAGCGTTCGAAGCGGCGGAATTCGTCTTTCGGACGGAACATTCGGAAATCGTGCAGGAAATCGTTCTGGCGCAGGGCAGCAAACGGCTGGATTTCATCACGCAGGCCGACTGGCACGAATCCCGGACGATGCTGCGGGTGTCCTTCCCGGTGACGGTCCGTTCGGATAACGCGTCGTATGACATCCAGTATGCGTATGTGGAACGCTCCGCCCATGAAAACACCAGCTGGGACCAGGCGAAATTCGAGATGTGCGGACAGCGTTACGCCGACCTTTCCGACCGGAACTGCGGGGCGGCATTGCTGAACGACTGCAAATACGGTTACTGCGTCAAACATTCCACGCTCGATCTGGCGCTGCTGCGTTCGCCGGTCTATCCGGACCGTTTTGCCGATCAGGGAAAGCACGAATTCACCTACAGTTTCCTGCCGCATGCCGGCACTCTCTCCGAAAGCGAGGTAATGAAGGAAGCGGCCAACCTGAACCGGACACCCTTCATCGCCGACGGTTTTGCATCCGTCGCGGAGAACATGCCCTTCCGGCTGGTTTCGGACGGCATTGCGCTGGAAGTCGTGAAACGCGCGGAGAAAGACGATTCGCTGATCCTGCGTCTGGTGGAGTTCCGCGGACAGCATTCCGCCGGGACGCTGCATTTTGCTGCGAAACCGGCGAAAGTCCGTGAAACCGACCTGATGGAATGGCATGACGGAAAGCGGTTGGCGGTGACCGGAAACCTGCTCAAGCTGGAATTGAAACCGTTCGAGATCCTGACTTTGCGCGCGGTATTTCCCGAACAGTAAATTCAGCGTATTATGTCGGCTGCATGGGGTGGGAAGAAATCCGTCCGGGTTCGTAAGCGATTAGTCAGCCGCATGTCGGAAGCCGGATTGAATCGTCAAAAACAGAAATCAATCATTTCGTTTGATCGGCAGACTCACTTGCCGTGCCATTGATTCGGCAGGGTAAGCGATTAGTC
>SUWI01000043.1 GCA_015061565.1 Lentisphaerota bacterium | reverse complement strand
TCAGTTCTTTCAGCGTCTTGCCCGCCATGACCAGCGCCGCCAGTTTCGCCAGCGGTATGCCGATCGATTTGCTGACGAAAGGCACGGTCCGCGACGCCCGCGGATTGACTTCCAGAATATAGACGCGGTCTTCCTGCACCGCGAACTGAATGTTCATCAGTCCGCGCACGTTCAGCGCTTTCGCCAGCGCATAGGTATCCTGCCGGATCTTCGCCAGAGTCTTTTCCGAAAGGCTGATGGTCGGGATCACGCAGGCGCTGTCGCCCGAATGGATCCCCGCCAGTTCCACGTGTTCCATGATCGCGCCGATCACGCTCGTTTCGCCGTCGGAGATGCAGTCCACATCCAGTTCCGTGGCATCTTCCAGGAAACGGTCCACCAGCACCGGACGCTCCTCGGATGCTTCCACTGCCTCGGTCATGTATTTGCGCAGGAATTCCTCGTTGTAAACGATCACCATGGCGCGGCCGCCGAGCACGAACGAGGGCCGCATCAGCACGGGATAGCCGATCCGGGCCGCCGCGGCCGCCGCTTCCTCGATATTGGTGGCGATCCCGCCCGGAGCCTGCAGCAGATGCAGCTTGTCGATCAGCTGGTTGAATTCATCGCGGTCTTCCGCCCGGTCGATGTCCGTAGGCGTGGTCCCGATGATCTTGACCCCGCACGCTTCCAGCTGCAGCGCCAGTTTCAGCGGCGTCTGTCCGCCGAACTGCACGATCACGCCGTCCGGCTGCTCACGCTCGTAAATATGCAGCACGTCTTCCAGCGTCACTGGTTCGAAATACAGCTTGTCGCTGGTGTCGTAATCGGTCGAAACCGTTTCCGGGTTGCTGTTCACCATGATGGTCTCGAATCCGGCCTTGCGCAGCGCGAACGAGGCATGGACGCAGCAGTAATCGAACTCGATCCCCTGCCCGATCCGGTTCGGACCGCCGCCCAGGATCATGATCTTCTTTTTGCCGGATTTTTTCACCGGCTCGCTGTATTCGCCGTAGGTCGAATAATAATACGGGGTGAACGCTTCGAATTCACCCGCACAGGTATCCACCAGACTGTAAACCGGGAGGATGCCGAGTTCCTTGCGGGCCTTGAATACCGAGATCTCATCCGATTTCACCGCAAAAGCGATCTGCCGGTCGGAATAACCGAATTCCTTGATCTGACGGAACAGCGCCGGATCTTTTTTCAGGTTGTCCAGCGAACCGACGCTCAGGATCTCCTCTTCATAATCCGCCAGTTCCTTGATGGCACGCAGGAACCAGGGATCGATCGAGGTCAGTTCCTGAACCTGTTCCACGGTCCAGCCGCGTTTGAAGGCTTCGCGCATATGGAACAGCCGGTGACAGTTCGGCCGGATCAGTTCGGCCCGCAGCTGTCCGTCGCTCAAGGAACTGTATTTGCCGTCCTTGCCGTCGATCCCGAGCCCGGCCCGGCCGACTTCCAGCGAACGGACCGCTTTCTGCAGCGACTGCTTGAACGTACGCCCGATGCTCATGGTCTCGCCGACCGATTTCATCTGGGTGGAAAGCGTGCTGTCCGCAGTCGGGAATTTTTCAAAGGCGAACCGCGGGATCTTGGTGACCACATAGTCGATCGCGGGTTCGAAACAGGCGGGAGTCTCCCGCGTGATGTCGTTGATGAGTTCGTCCAGGGTATAGCCGACCGCGAGCTTGGCGGCGATCTTGGCGATCGGGAAACCGGTGGCTTTCGAGGCCAGCGCGCTCGAACGGGACACGCGCGGATTCATTTCGATGATGATCATGCGGCCGTCGCGCGGATTTATGCCCCACTGCACGTTCGATCCGCCGGTCTCCACGCCGATCGCGCGCATCACGTCCAGCGAAGCGGAACGCATCCGCTGATATTCCCGGTCGGTCAGGGTCTGCGACGGCGCCACCGTGATGCTGTCGCCCGTATGCACACCCATCGGATCCATGTTTTCGATGGAACACACGATCACCGCATTGTCTTTGGCGTCGCGCATGACTTCGAGCTCGAATTCCTTCCAGCCGACCAGCGATTCTTCGATCAGGACCTCGGAGTTCATGCTGGCGGTGAGGCCGCGGGTGACGATCTCCTTGAATTCATCCATATCATGCGCAATGCCGCCGCCGGTGCCGCCGAGCGTGAAACCCGGACGGATGATCAGCGGCATGGTCCCGATCTCGCGGGCGATCGCCAATGCTTCGTCCATATTGTGGGCCGAACCGCTCTTCGGCAGGTCAAGCCCGATCGAACGCATGGTCTCCTTGAACAGATTGCGGTCTTCCGCCCGGCGGATTACTTCGGCTTTCGCGCCGATCATTTCCACCCGGTAACGGTCGAGGATGCCGGAATCGTAAAGCTCCAGCGCCAGGTTCAGCGCGGTCTGTCCCCCCAGAGTCGGCAGGATCGCATCGGGCCGTTCCCGCCGGATGATCTCATGCAGAATGTCTTTGGTCAGCGGCTCTATGTAAGTGCGGTCGGCAAAATCGGGGTCGGTCATGATCGTGGCGGGATTGCTGTTGACCAGCAGCACTTCGTAGCCTTCTTCCTTGAGCGATTTGCAGGCCTGGGTTCCGGAATAATCAAATTCGCAGGCTTGTCCGATGACGATCGGGCCTGATCCGATCAGCATGATCTTCTTGATATCTGTTCTCTTCGGCATGATGCGGGTTCCATACGTTCTGCCGGACGGTTCATTCCGTCCGCCATTCCGGGTTGATAATATACACTCTGTTTGTAAGATTGTCCACAAATTTTTTTAAAATATATAAAATTTCCTGCATTCCATCTTGAAAAATAATTTTCCGGAACTATGTTTCTGCTTGCAAAAAAACAGAAACAGTGCATCATCATGAAAATACATTTTACTTCGATCGCCTTTCACGGAGAGGACCGGCAGGAAAAATTGAAACGCTGCCGGGACTGTGCGGAATCTTTCGGCTGGGAATTCGGCGTCCAGCTCCACAACACCGCTCCGGCCTGGATCATCGAGATCCTGGCAAAAGAAGGCGTCCCGCTCAGTGTGCACGGACCGCTCAATCAGGACCGGTTCTGGAACCTCTCGCGGAAGGAGATCGGCGACACGCTGGCCGCCATGGACCGGAATTTCGCGGAATTCGAGCAACTCGGCATCCATGAAGTGGTCTTCCATTCCTCGATGATGAGCGATCTCACCCCCGAGGCTTTCGGCCACGGCAAATCCTACCTCGAATGCATGCAGCCCTTTTACCGTCCCGAATTCGCCCGTTATCCGGGGAAAAAGTTCAACCGCGATTTCGCCGGCGAGCCCGAATTCGCCGAACGTTATGAACTCCTCCGCCGGAACATGGAGCAGGTCCGGAAGCGGTTCCCCGGTTTTCTGATCGTGCAGGAAAACGATTTCCCCGCTTTTACCGAAATGAACATGTTTTTCCGCGACATGATCACGCTGAATTCGCCGCTGTGCCTGGATACCGGACATCTCTGGATCTCCACCCACCAGGCGGGCATGGATTTCCAGCAGGAGATAAAAACCGCCGCCGATTCCGGGCTGCTGCGCATGTGCCATCTCCACTCGTCCAGCTACACTTCCGCGATCCCCGCCGATGAATGGTCGGACGGACACAAACGGCTGACCCTGGTCAATCCCGAAATGGACCTGCCGCGTGCCTTCCGCACCATGGTCCGCGGCGGGCTGGATTTCTTTGTGCTGGAAATCGCCGACGCGGACGTCGAGGAACTCCAGATCATGCATCAATGGCTGAATGAGGCATGAAATCTGCCGTAAGAAAACGGCATTCCGGCCGCAGTCTCAGTTTTTAAACGTATCCGAAACCGTATCGACCGCGGTTCCGTTTTTCCCTGCCGTCTGAATATTGCTGAGGAACAATCCGGCGGTCTGGACGGTGCCGGTTTGAAGCACGACCCCCTCGTTGGATGAATCGCAGACCAGAATATCGGAGATCATGGAATCTTTCAGGGATCCTCCGAGCAGGATGGCATTCTTCGCCTTGGAGTGGACCGTGGTGATCTGGATGTCCGAGGTATCCCCCAGCGGCGATGAACCGCCGTACATCTGATCGCCGATCTTCACGGCGGCTTTCGCCTGAAGCCCGGCCGGAGAAGTATCCATGATGTTGCTGATCTGGATGTGATGCAGCCGGACGCCGCCGTTGTTCAGCAGCCGAACGATATGATGCCCCCCGGCACAGTAACCGCGGACATTGCGGATGGAAATATTATATGTATCGGCGCTCCCCGGCTCGGGCGAGCCGCCGTAAAATTCAAAAGCCTCCATGATCCCGGACTCTCTGACCTTGCTGCCGAGTGCCGTCAGGGCGATCAGGTCGTCTCCGGTATTGCCGGTGATATTTTCGATGGTGATATCCCGGCAGCCCCGCCTCAAATCCAAACCGTCCCGGTTGAGGATTTTCACCGGATTTCCATCGATCGTGACCTTTTCTTCGGAACTGAAACGCAGATCGCGGACCAGACCTCTCTGACAATATTCCAGAGAAACCGCCCAGGCATGAGAATTGACCATGAACACATTGCAGATGGAGAAATCGGACACTTTCACCAGCAGGATCCCGATATTTCTCCAATCGCTTTTCTGTCTTTGATCTTCTTTCCCGGCATCGGTTCCATAGGTTTGCACGCCAAGAGTCTTTCCGCTGTCGCCTGTCGCCCTCGGATGGTCGGCACCTTCCAGAACTGCGCTCCCCTCCCCGATGATATGGATCCCGGACAGCTCTTTGACCTCGGGATTCCCGGCAATGCAGTTGGCACTGCGAATCCAGTTGTCACGGGCATGATCCGACAGCTTGATCCGGCAGTTCATGAGATAAAGCGTTGTCCCTGCCGGCAGCAGGATCGCGGAGTCGATCAGCCAGTAATCCCGCCCGGAACCTTCATCGGGACGGCGTTTGAAGATCCTGACGATCCCGTTGCTTTTCTGAGCATCTCCGATTGCGGCATTAATCCGTTCGATATCACTGCCGCTGTAGTCATTCGGATCGGTGTAATTCATGATTTGATCCTCTGTATTGAATTTTGGAAAAGTTCTGTGACCATTTATGCAAAACCGCAGATGATTTTCTCTTCCGGCAGGCAGTCAATCCCGAATCGGAGAGCGGAGAATGAAATTGGGGATGAACTGCGGTTTCCGGATTCCCTCATTCAGACAAAATACCGTTCTGGTCTTCTTACCCGTCAGCTTCCCGATATCCAGATCCAGAAATGCGAAATAAAGCCGGGCGCCGGGCGCCAGTTTCACATCGGAAGACAAGCGCAGATAATAAACCGTTTCCTTGCCGCGCGTTACCGGTGTAATGGAATCAGGCTGTGCGGAATCGGCAATCTCCTGGATCCGGCCGTCCGCGGTCCGGGTGAAAATGAAAATCCTGCATCCGGACGGGGAATAATAATACAGCCTCAAGCTGCCGTCCAATTCCAGATCCAGCTCTTTTTTGGAAGGGTTGGTGAAAGAGAAGGCAATGCCGGCTCCTTCGCCGTTGTTCCGCAGCCAGGCGAAATTCATATCGCTGAAACAGGTCAGTTTAGCGGTCCGGAAAAGCGGTTTTTTCCCGCCCGTGATCTGAGCTTTCATCGGGATCATTTCGAAATCGGAAGGTTTTTCACCTTTGCTGATGCACCAGAATGCCCAGGTGCCGGGATATTTCTTCCCTTTGAAAAACAGAGGAATGGTTGAGTCGCCGGCCTTGATCAGATTCTCTTTCAACGCCCGGGCTCCCGACTCGTGGATATTGGAAATACGCTGATAGTAAGGTTCTTCTCCCAGGCAGATGATTCCGGCCAGAAAAATCAGAGTTGCGGCAAGTTTCATAAAACACACCTCCTGCGCTTATTGTTCTTTGATATGGAGCAGACGGCAGCGCCGCTGATCCAGGCGGACCTTGACGGTCCGGTTGCCGGGGGAAAGGGTTCCGATCTCTTTGCCGTCTTCGACATCCGAAACCACCGCCGGCCGGGTTCCCGGTATGGAAACCGGCACATCTACGGTCTTGAGATCACAGTATTCGGAAACGGCAATGAGCGATTCTTTTCCGCTCCGGATCCCGTGGACCAGGATCTTGGGCTGATTTTTCAAGACGATTCTGCCCTGGTAGCAGCTGAACTTCGGATGGATGCCCAGCGGCTGGGGACAGGAAAGGCCGTCAATCGGAGAACCGGACAATACGATATGCTCGATCTTATTGACAGCACGGAGCGCTTCCGTCAGATTTCTCCATGCCCGGGCAGTCATCTTGGGATAATACCAGATGGCAATCCCGCGGCAGCCGTATGCCATGGCATCGAAAATCTTATATTTCAATTCATCTTCGAGCTTGGGCGCCGGCGACGTATAAAAACCGCTGTCCCCGGGTTTGGCATAAAGATCAAGCCGTTCGGGGGATGGACAAATAATGAGATTGACGGGAATCCCCGGCGCATGTTTCCGGAGAGTTTCCCGCAGATGAAGCAAAGTCCGGATATTCACATCCGCACTGGAATAGGCGCTGCGCTCGAACCAGGAAAAGGCCTTGAGGAATTCCAGCCCTCTCATCGTGTTGTAGATCGCTTCCCGGGATGCCACGTTCGGAAAACTCCATTCGGAAATCGTCACGCCGTCCCATGGCACACTGCGTCCGGGATCGGGGATATCCCCCATCTGCCGCTTGAATTCATTGAAGAAATCCGCGAAAATGTAGTCTTTGAAAGCGATCCATGCGGAATGGTATTTCGGATATTTTTCCGGCTCCTTTTCAAATACTTTCGGCGAAATCAGTTTCTCGCCCGGATATTTTTCGGCGAACCATTTTTCAAAGCGGGCCAATGTTTCCGGGCGGAAACAGGCGATTCCGGCATTCGGCATGATATATTGTTCCATGTCGAAGGAAAAATGCCGGATGCCCGTCGCACGGGCGAATTCACGTTCCTTTTTCACCCCTTCCACAAAATACTTGCCGCGGTACGAGGGAGAGATTTGCGGTCCGCCCTTGCCGTAAACCGTATTGCCGTTGATATCCTGGGCTCTGGCGGCCCGGTCCCATTTCGGCCAGTTTATATATCCGTTGCTGTCCCCGCCCGGCCAGAAGTATCCGCCGCGGATCACATAAAAGCCTTTCTGAAGAAATGTCTTGATCCATTTTACATCAAAACCGCGGTAGAGGATCGTGTTGATTCCGTATTTGCGGACCTGCTCGGCCTGTTCGGCATTCCGCGGGAAATAGTTGTAGAAATAGACCGGGATGCGTTTCGGAGGAACTACCGGAGAGAAGGATTCCACGGTAAAGTCAAAATAACGTTCCGGCTGGAGATAATCCTCTTTTCTGACCTGATACCAGATTCTTCCTTTGGTCCCGGACGGAAGATCGGCATAAAGCCTGCTCTTGAGCCAGTTGGATGCGGAAAAGGCAAACTTTTCGGGCACAGCCACGACAATCCGGTTTTTTCCCCGGCTGGACGGTCCGACGTTTTTCCCGCCTGCGACCGTGATTCCTTCGGGCAGATCGAAAAGAATCTCGTAATCCGTCCGGACTCTCAGCCCGCGCTTAAGCTCTCCCCCCGGAAGAGTATGGAACTGCTGCCAGAAAATCTCCGTCGGCATATCTTTCACACCGGAAATATAATAACCGGGCAGCCCGTAAACCTCGATGAAAGAGCCTTTGGGACGCGCGATATGGCGATAAATGGTTTTGCCCGCGGCGTTCAATGTCATTTCACATTTGTTCCCGCCGATCCGGCTGTCAAATTCCGCAACCATGTTTTTTTGTTCCGGTTTCATCTTGAAATTCCGGATGACTTTCACTTTTCCCTCGAAATCCAGCTTGACCGAAACCGTAAGCGGGACGGCAGCCGCGAGGGTGAATCGAATTTTATCATTCGGCTTCAAGTTCGGCATTTTATCCCACTGCACACCGCAGGTTTTGACCGAATCCGGCGCAAGGGAAACCGTTCCGAACTGATCCGGCTGGAACCACGCATGCTTTTCCAGCGGACACCATGAACTGAATTCCTTGCGGCAGAAGTTGTTCCGGGCCACATTGAAGCGGTTGTTCCCGCCGGCATCAAAATCAAGCGCCTCCAGCGGGATCCTGAACTCCGCCTGCCAGAAATCCTTTTCTTTGGCAAAACGGAGCATGTGAACCGGACTCCAGGAAATATCCGTAATCATTTTCCCGTCTGCCGCTTTCCGGTGCAGCATATCGGTAACGGTTCCTTCCGAATTGATGAGCACATGCCGAACGTCTCCGGCGGCATTGGCGAAAAACATTTCCACGCTGTTGTTTTGCCAAAGCAGCTGGTCATCGCGGATCCGGCTGCCGCTGGTTTTATCCCGCTGCTGACAAATCAGCTTGCCATAAAGATTTTTTCCATCGTGCAGCAGTTTCAGCGAGGTTTGTTCCGAGGCAGGGTTCAGAGATATCACCTTGGCGAAACCGGTGATTTCCACCGCTTTTTCCCAGGGGATCGGCTGGCTGTTTTCCGGGATCGGGTTGATCCGGCAGAACGGATTGCCGAAGAGTTCGCTGCCGAACATCAGCGCGGCGAATATGGAACAGAATGTGATCAGGCGCATGATCTGTCTCCTTTCAGATTACAGCTTGTCATAGAAACAGTAAAGCCGGCTCAGCGACCATTTGTAGTTCAGCCGGTTCTTCTCCATCACGGAGTTCGACTCATTCAGACCGATATCGGAAACATGTCCGTCAGGATGAAGCACGTTGGATCTCAGTTTATGCGGATAGGACATATGATAATCATAGTCCGAGGGATAAAGTTCCTTAGTCGCAAACCGGACGGTTGAAGCGCTCCCCACTTTCCAGGTATAAGATTCGGCTGAATAGGCTACCAAGGACGGACGGTAGATCTGCGAGATTTTTTGCAGTATGCAGTTGGATAATCCCGACCATCCGGCATATTTGCACCAACCGTAATTGGTATAAGTTTCAGTCGGATTGGCTTGGTTGTCCGGACAGATGGCATTTTTGCCGCCCGTTCCGAATTTCGGTCCTAAATAGGGACGCATCCGCTCATACCATTTGGTCCCGCTTCCCCAGCAGGCAACCGCATACTCCTGATGATCGTTGGTGTAGCCAAGTGCGGCAATCCCGATATTTTTCATATTTCCCTTGCAGTTGGTCGCCCGGGCGGATGCTCGGGCATTGTTCAGTGCCGGCAGCAGCATCGCCGCCAGAATCGCAATGATCGCGATCACCACCAGAAGTTCTATCAATGTAAAAAACTTCCCCGCTGTAATTTCGTTTTCTGCTCTCTGCTTCATCATTTTCAATCCTCCTTTTGCTGTTTTATCAATCCTCTGAAAAATTAAATCCAAGACTCACTCTTTCATGAACAGTTCGATTACCGGGACCGGACAGTTTTCCGGAGATGAAACCGGCAGGGCCAGCCGCAGCGAACCGACGGGCGGAACAGCCGGACCGTTGATGTTGCCGTCAAGATTTTCTTTGAACAGGATCTCACTACCGTCACACAGCAGCTGGGCGTAATCCACCTTTCCAGCCAGATTGGGCAGGTCGATGCGCCGGTCGGGCCAGCAGAAAAAGTGGCAGTAAAGGGTCTTTTTCGCCGCGTTCCAAGTGTAGCGGCAGCCTTCGGGCTCGGGAAATTCGGCGGGAGCCCCGCAGCAGTTGTGAATGGCGCGTCCGTTCCATTCCATCCAGTCGCCGAGTCCATTCAGCAGCGACACGGTATGCGCATCCAGCGCGCCCCGGGAAGTCGGTCCGACGTTGAGAAGCAGATTTCCGCCGCGGGAGGTATGACGCACGAGCATCTGGATCAGTTCCGGCACCGTCTTCCAGTGCTTGTCCCGGATATAACACCATTCCCCATGGAGTACCTGGCATCCTTCCCAATGCTGCGGGGTCCCGTCCGCATTGAAAAGTCCCTGCTGCGGTATCGTCTGCTCAGGAGTGGAAAAATCTTCGTAGCCTGGGAGACGGCTGATGAGAATGTCTTCCTGCAGTTCCCTGACCATGGCACTCAAACGCGGCATGTCCCAGATGTAGCCGGTTTCGGGATAGGAACCGTCAAACCACATCAAATCGATTTTTCCGTAGTTGGTCAGGATTTCCCGGACCTGATTGTGGAGATACTCCCGGTAGAGGGCAGCATTCCCGACACCGGGAATGTCCCGCTGCGGATGACGCTTGTCATGCGGATAGCCGGGATGATGCCAATCCGGAAGGGAATAATAAACTCCTATGCGCATTCCTTCAGCCCGGAATGCTTCGATCACTTCCCGCAGCAGATCTTTTTGCTTGTATTTATAGTCCGTATATTTGCTGTCGAACATGCAGAAGCCGTCATGATGTTTGGATGTGAACACGACATACCGCATTCCGGCACGCCGGGCCAGGGACGCCCAGACTTTCGGCTGGAAAAGATCGGGTTCGAAATGCCGGACATAGCGGTCATACTCCTCATCGGTCATTTTTTCATGCGATTTGACCCAGGTATACCGGGCGGCCATCGAATAGACACCCCAATGGATAAACATCCCGAAACGCGCCGCATCGAACCATTCGTAATTCTTCATTTTTCTCTCCCAATATTGCAAGATCATCCGGGTGGATGTTTTTTCAAAAAAATAGACCACCCATTTGACTTTTCATTTAACATGGTTATATTATAGTTAAAATTCGACAATTTTCAAGAGGTAAAAAAAGTTTTTTCAATCTTTAAAGGGTGGGTCATAATAATGAAGAAAGAACTTGAGATCGCCAATGAACTCGAAACGCTGATCCGGTCCGGGAAACTCCCGCCGGAAGCCAAAATACCGTCGGAATACGAACTGGCGGAACAATATGGGATCAACCGGAAAACCGCTAACAAGGCCGTTGCCAAACTGGAAGAACGGGGCTTGATTTACCGGACCCGGGGACGCGGCGGCTCCAAGGTAGTGCCGCACCTTCCGTTCCGCGGCGTGATCGCCTATCGGCTGAAACTGATTTCCGCCGGTGTTTTTTGCGCACAGATCCTGCAGGGCGCCCAGCAGGCAGCCAGTTCCAGAAATTATGCCATCCAATACTACGAATACGAACTGCCGGACCGGGAACATTGGAAAAAAATCGAAAATTCCGGCATTTCCGGCGCCCTTTATTCCATATCGGCTCCGCCGCCCGAGGATTTCCCTTTCCCCTCGATCAATGTCCTTCATGATTTCGGCGAAAATTTTGTCATGTCCGATGATTATTCCGGAGGCAGGCAGGCAGCCGAACTCTTCCTGAGCAACGGACATGTCAATATCGCCGCCGTCAGCAACAATCAGGGGCAATCGTTGAATTCCCGCCTTTCCGGATTCATGGATGCCTTGCGTGAAGCTGGGATCCGCACCCCGGAAAAACGACTGATCATGATTCCCTCCTGGGAAATCAATCCGCGGGCACTCTGGGAAGAAATCAGGAAAATGACGCCATCCGTCACCGGTATTTTCTGTTTTTCCGACGCTATTGCCTTGCAGCTGATTCTCCATCTCGGATCCATTGGAGTGAAAATCCCCCAGGATTTTTCCGTCTGCGGCTTCGGCAATATGAGAACCGTCAATAACATTTTCCCGATCACCACGGTGGAACAGTTCCCGGAAAATCTCGGATATACAGCTTGTACCCGGCTGATCGAACAGATCGAGAACCGCACCCGGGAGACCATCCGAATCTGTTCGCCGGTGGAACTGATCAATCCGCGGGCCACGGTCGGTCCGGCGCGCCAGGCAGGGCAAGTCCGGACATCCAGACGGAACCAATCCGGTTCATAAGCTTCTGCGGCACAGATCATCCCTCTTTAATGAACAGACCGAAATTACGGAACGGAATCCAGCCGGTCCAAAACCGTCAGCCAGGCGTCGCCGACCGGAAACAACAGCTGGATCGAACGTACACACGGCATGATCATTTGGCTTCCGGCGGATTCAGGAATATCCGTCCATTCGCCCAGTTGTAATTGGGTGCGACCGCGGAATATTCCGCCCAGGCGAAATCCCGGTTGCCGCAGAAGAATTTCAAAGTGAAACCTTGGGTTCCGGAAGCGTTTTCGATCGCCAGCAGGACACGGGTAAGACCTTGCTTCACGGTGATTTTCCGGAGATTCGTTCCGACCTTGGAGGGGAATTCCTCCCCGCCGATCAGCAGTTTTGCCCTGGCATCCGTACCGAACAGCACCGACAGTTCCGTATCTTTTTCCGTCTGGATCAGGAAAGAATAAAAACCGGATTGTCCGCGGCCGATCCCATGTCTGCTCAGCATATTCCAGGGATTGCACCAGAACGCGGTCCACAGCGGCCTGGCGGGATCCGCCGGCGGCGCGGTCTTCACCAGGTCGTTGAGGGTGTCCAGCTTCATCGAAAGCTCGGGCGGCGGCGGTTCTTTGACCATGCGCCGGATCTCAGGAAGCCCGGACATCGCCGCAACCGTTTCGTCGAAATCCCGGAAAGGACCCGCGACCAGCATGGCCGGAGCAACGAATGCGGAGAATTTGAACGGTCCGGAGCGAACCGGACGCCGATTCGTCCGGCTGTGATGGATCCAGCCCGGTGAAGCAAGCGGGGACGGATTGTTTTTCCGGAAAACGGCGATTTCTTCGGCCTGCCGTTTCTCATATTCGGCCAGGGCTTTCTTCACTTCCGCGATCTGCGGCCCGCAATAGAACAGCATGGTGTCACCACGGTTGCATTCCATTTCCAGCCGCTGGTTCTTCAGCTCATACTCCTTGCCGGTGACGCACTCCAGCACCTTGTCCCCGGACGGGAAATGCAGCAGATGCTTCCCTTTGAACGCGGCGTGGACGGAAATGAAATCACCGCGGGAAAAGACCACGTCACCCTGCAGGTTGACGATATGGCAGCCGGCTTTTCTGGCAATGGAACGGACGATTTTCGTTGGCAGGGAACAGCTGGTCGAATAATATGCGGTCCAGTTCGGATGATTTTTGACTGCAAAACGGATCCCGCCGTCAGAAGAAGCGCCGAGCGGGACGGCATCGGGGTCATCAATCGCCCAGCCGATCAGATTGGTCCCGGCTGCGATGGTGCTGTGATCGACCGGAGCCAGTTCGCCGGGAGAGACTTTGCGCAGGGACCCCAGCTCCAGTTCCTGTTCGGAGAGCGACAGGACCCGGCGGAGATTCTCCGTATTCGCCTTCAGTTTCACTTTTCCCCAAGTGCTTTTCGCTTTCTGGTATTTCAGCTTGAACGAGGTCAGTCTGCCGGCATCGGACAGGTCATAGAAACGGTTGTAAGTCAGATTGACGGCGCCGGGATTGTAAAGGAACAGCAGCGTCCGGCCATCGGACTTCATCTTCTCGATCCCCTGGCGTTCACGTTCACCGAGCGCACAGATATTCAGGAAAATGATCAGCTTGTAATTGCGGAACACTTCGGGGTCAAGCAGATCGCGAAGTTCAAAGAAATCATGATCCGCACCGATGGACGGCAGAGAATTTTGCCGCAGCTCGATCGGAGTGGCAAAATAATTGCCGTAGAGCTGGCTTTCCTGATCCGACACCACCGCGATTTCCGATTTGCGCACCGGCTTGAACAGACCGACCACATCACGGAAACGGTTCATCCGCGCGATCTCGGTCAGAATGTCGGGATGGGTAAACCAGCGTCCGCCGAACTCCATGAGATAGGAATTATGGCCCCGCAGGATAGCTTCACAGCCCTGACGGCGCAGCGAATTGGCAGAGAGCAGCGGGGTCGAAGCCGGACATCCCGCCCGCCCGGCAGGCGTGCCGTATGAGGTGAAAGTCCGGAAGTCATCTTCCGCGAAAAACATTTTCCGGTGATGCTTCAGCGAGGCATCCGCCGCCCGGTGGGGAGAAAAACCGCCCGGATACCGCAGGGAATACGGAGAAGGCGCGCCGAAAAAATCCATTTCCGGACAATCCACCAGCTGGTTCATGAATACCGAACCGTTGACATTCATGACATGAAGGTCGGTCAGGAACTCCACCCCGGCCAGGAGCTTTCCGCCGGAAACCGCCTTGACGACCTGGGCGATGTATCTGGCCGCATTGGTGACCGGCAGGTTCAGGACCTGATAATAATCGGCTACGCGGGTGTTCGGCAGGATCGCACCGGTCCGTTCTTTCCGGGTTGGCAGCCGGTAAAGATCCTCTTCATCCTTCGCCTTGTAGCGCGCCTTCACTTTTTTCAGGCCGTCCTCACCGTATTTCTGGATAAGATAATTTTTGAACGCCTCCTGACGGGTTTTGCTGTAATCCCAATAGAACTTGCCGTCTTTCCAATACCACCACTCTCCGGTGTTCATGGCTCCGACATAGACGCCCGCAACATGGGGCGCGAAACGGGAACTGCCGACTTTTTCCAGGAAAGCACGGATTTTTTCGGCCAGATAAAGTTTCCATTCGGTCAGGTAATTGGCCCGCTGTTCGCCGTTTTTCCAGACCGTATTGCCGCTCGGTTCAGCCAGCAGCGCATCGGGATACAGTTTTTTGTAGTCATCACCCTCGTATGATGCCCAGATCCGGATAATGATCCTGGCATCCGGCACCGATTTGAGCAATGCACCCGCATTCTGGGCAAACGCGGCATAGGTCTTGTTCGGATCGGCACTGCGGGGATTGGATCTGACGTAAATGTTCTTGGAATGGACATAATTGACGTCGACCAGGAAAAGATTGACTCCGGCCTGACGCAATTGCCGGGCGGATAACGGATTGCCGTTGGTGCGGGACATCAGCTGTCCGGCAAACAGGCTGGTCCGGACCCCGCCGGAATAAAGGATCGGCTGACCGTCCTCCCAGATGATCTCATTTTTCGGGAAAGCATATTCCCCGGCCGGAGGCTGCAGCAGTTCGGCTTCTTTCGCCTTATGCCGGTCGCAGGAAAAATCAAATATCCGGGACAGGGAAATATCCTCGTCCACGGGCAGTTTATCATCGGCAGACAGCATCGCCGCGGCAATGCACAATACGGGGAATAAAAACTTCTTCATAAATGATCTCCGCTAAAAAAATCAGAACGGCCATCTTACGGTGCTCGAGTTAGTGCCCTGTTGGTTGGGTCCATACATTGACGCCTTGGGGCCGGGACGCAGTTTGCTGTACAAGATCCTTTCCACATGGCCGTCTTCAAATGATCCATTGAAATAATTGCCGTGCCGCAATGAAACCGGCAAGTTGGTCAAGTTATTAGTGTTCATAAAACGGAAAAAACCGGTTTTCTTCACGTTTGCATCCGCCAGCAGCAGCCGAAGCGACGGAGACTGTTTCAGACTGGTTGCCTTCAGGATCGATGCCCAAGTCCGGTCATATCCGCGGACATGGGTGTTCATACCGTAATCGACGTAATATGTGCCATTGGAACGGCCGCCGTATTTGGTCCCATAGGTGCCGGACGGCTGCTCCGGACAGTGGAAAGCATGATTTGCCTTTTTTGACCACAGGGTGTTGTCTTTATAGCCTTTCAAAAAGACGCCGGTCCCGCTCACAAACCGTCCCCAGTAAATCAGGAAACCGCCCCACCATCTGGATACGGATTGGATATAAACCGGACACAGATATTCATTCGAATCCGCGGTGTACATCTGGAGATCATGGGTCATGGACCTGATCTGATTGGCGCATTTGACAGACCTGGCATTTTTCCGTGCCTTGTTCAGCGCCGGCAGGAGCAGTCCCGCCAGGATCGTAATGATCGCAATGACGACCAGGAGCTCTATCAAAGTGAAAATTTTCTTCCGAGCCGATGATGAAGGCCTTGTAATGCGTGACGTTACTTTTTCCATGTCCGTTCTCCTTGTAATATTGTCAATTATTCTGGTCGATCATTTTGACGTCGGCGGCAAATTCCGGCTCCCACGGATAATGGATCGTGAGCTTCTGTCCCCCCAGCTTGGCGGATTTGGCTGCGTAAAGGCCCGGCAGGGTCATGCAGAGGCCGTCCCGCAGCGTGATCGGGAACTCCGGAGCATCGTTCAGCATCGCCTTGAACAGATGGTCGAGCAGCGCATAGTCACCGCCGCCATGACCGGTCGCCTGGGGATTTTCCCTGTATTCGTTGGGCATCAGGCCGACCGGCAGTTCGGTCAGCTCGTCCGCGCCGTATAATACATCGGAGCGGAAACGCACCACCTGGGGTGTTTTGCCGCGGGAATCGATGCGCTCGAAATAGCCTTTGGTGCCGAATACGCGGTAGGAATGATGGCCGAAAAACGCGCGGCAGGCGCCGTTGCGGAGCAGCCGGATCGTCACGCCGGATTCCGTCTGGAACAATGCGGCCTGCATGTCATCCTTGCAGGCTTCGGGATTGATGTGCTTGCCGGTGCCGACGCAGATGGCATAACGCAGGACTTCCTTCATGATGCGGAGCAGCGGACCGAGGGAATGGGTGCAGTAAACGATCGGCACCAGCGTTTTGCGCCACGGACTGTGGACCATGAACGGATTGAGCGCCGCGGGCATGCGGCTGGCGTGGATGTATTCGGCTTCCATGTAGTAGGGCTCGCCCAGCAGCCCTCTCTTATACAGGTCGACCAGCGTGTTGACGAATCCCCATTCGTTGGGGTTGGCGCCGGTCATGAGTTTGGCCCTGGAACTCTGTTCGGCGGCCCACAGCCGGCCCGCCTCATCCAGATTCGCCACGGACGGAATATCGGAAAACACGTTGATGTTCCGGTTCAGCGCCTTGATGCAGAAATCGGCGTGGATGTCCGCACCGGTTTCCACCAGTATCAGGTCGAACTCGTGTTTGTCAAGCATTTCAGTGTAATCGGTGTAGAAGGCGACCTTGGGAAAACGGTCTTTGAGGGGCTTTTCCTGCTGCCACTGGGTTTCACTCCACAGCAAAGGATCCACATCGCACGCGGCGACGAATTCCGTGCAGTCGAAAGCATCGGCCGCCAGACACGACATGTGGCGGCCGCGCTGTCCCAATCCGACGACACCGAATCTGATCTTGTCCATGATGACCTCCCTTATTCTTTGAAAACATTAAACAATTATAACCATAATTATAAAAATGTCAATAGCACACGTAAAAAAAAAGTAATTTTTCCCGCTTCGGCAGGACGGCCGCGCCTTTTTTCACTTCTGCTCTTCCTGTTCCATGAATCTGGCAGTGCGGAGTTCCATCAGTTCCGGGAGTTGTTTCAGAAGTGTCTTGATGCGCTTCTGTTCCACCAGCAGCATGATGTTGCGGACCAGTTCATTGTGTGACTGACAGGTCATCATATGCCGGACGGAAGGAAATGCTTTCAAGGCTTCCTCGTTCTCCGGGTTGGCACTCAATCCGGCGACCGGAGCATTTCCGATCCAGTTCAGCATAGTGCCAAGTTTGTTGGCGCACCAGATATCGTAGAGCCGGTCGCCATCAGTCAGAAGCAGATCGCTGATCTTATCGATATAATCGAGGAACCATTGGCGGGCAGCCCCGGTCAGCGGCGTGATCCGCAGCGGATCGGAGGTGAAATAATAAGGGGTGATCTCAACGGTGTTGACCCCGGCGGCATCGAAGGTGAATTTCGGCAGATAGCCGCTCCACCAGAAATTGGATGGATCGAACGCGCTCTTCCCGGGGAAGAAGAAGTTGCCGGGGGAGTATACGATCGGGACATCGTGATACACTTCGATTCCCTGCGGGCAGTGAGGGTGAATGTTCATCACCAGCGAGGCGCCCGCCCCGGCAAAGGCACGGTAGAGATTCTTCATGCGGGGACTGGGGATCGGATTATACTCGTTTCCGCCGTGAATGACCACGATGACAAGATTTCCCGCGGCCTTTTCGGCGGCGATCTGCACGGGAAGCTGATATTCCTGCATGGCATTGGATCCGGCGCGGTCCGGCAAAGCTGTCCCGAACTCCATTTCACAGGCATTGATCAGCGCAAATTTGAGTCCGTTTTTTTCAAAATGAAGCGCTTTGGATGCAGCATCCGAATTGATGCCGGCTCCTGCCGTTTTGATGCCCAGCTGATGTAAAACCTGCAGGGTGGAAAGAATTCCTTCCGGGCCATGATCTCCGGTGTGATTATTGGCCAGCAGGGCAATATCGAATTTGCCGTCCACCAGAAAATGCGCGGTCTCCGGTGCAACGCGCAGATGCGGTCCGCACTTGTAGATCGGGTTCGGGGTATTGGAGACAACCGTTTCCCACTGAATGATCCGGATATCGGCCGCGTCCAAAGCCGGACGGATCGGTTCGAGAATCTCCCTGCCGTGTTCCTGAACATAACTTTCGTTATTCTCCCGCGGACAGGCGTCTCCGGCAATGGCAATACTGACTTCGCTGCCCGCTGCGGGGCGGATCCGATAAATTCCATTCTGTCTGAACATGACTGATTCCTCACCTCAATACTGCACGATAAAAAAACGGAACCGGTTGCCGCCTGGCGCTGACAATCCGGACATGTTTACTGTAGCATCTCCAAGCCGCTTTTCAAGTTCATCACCCGATAATATCCTGAAAATACTGAAAAACCGGTATGGCCCGGCTGTCCTTCCGACCGCAATGGATCTGCGGTCCGGCGCAGAAACCGATAAAATATTTTTGTCTTTTCAGACTTTCCTCAATTGAAAAAGTCCTGTCCGCAGGATAGATTACCATTGATGTTGCCGTTCTGGAAAATAACTGTTTCAGTTCCGGGCGGGATATCCGATGTCGCAAAAGAAAACAATTATCGAAAGTGCTGTTTCCCTATGACCGAATCCGTTCAGAAAATGCTCGCTCCGCTGAACTGCGGAAAATTGAACCTTACTCCGTATGCCGTGATCGACGGACAAATCCGGACCGGAAGTGTGACCGAATGTTCCGCGAATCCCGAAACCGGCCGGGTCCGGCTGAATATCGAACTGCCCGGAGTTTTCCAGGATTCCCTGAGTTTCCAATTCCGGGGCAGCCAGATCCGCTGCCGCCGTGAATTCCGCAATATCTCCGGCGAGGTCATGCAGCTCAATGAACTCGGCGCCGCCCTGGAAGGGATCGATTTCGGCAAGATCCCGCGCGACGATTTCTTCTATCATAACGAAAATCCGCGCATCTACGAGGTCATGGCTTTCCCTGTTGACTACAACCGCACCGCGAAGGACGCCAAAGATACCTCGTTCGACCTGCAGGCGGGCAACCGCTGGGCCGATCCCGGCGTCGTCTGCGAGCGCATCGGCCGCAGTCCTTACCAGCCCTTCCCCGCCATCCTGCTCGGCAATTACCAGTCGAAACACGGCATCGTGCACGGCACCCTCAGCCAGCGCGTTTTCTTCCACAACTATCTGGTGAAACACGATCCCAACGGCAAAGTCCGGCTCGATATCCTCTCCAGTTTCAAAGACAACTCGTATCTGGAAATTCAGCCCGGCCGCATCCTGGTCGACGAATGGTATCTGGGCGCCACCGAACAGGCCGATGAGATCGAACATATCTTCGACCGTTATACCGAAGTGCTCCGGCAGGTCCTGCCTCCGATGTACGGCGCCACCGATATCAACCGCACCACCATGGTCTGGGGTTCCTGGAACGACGGCATCTTCCGCCACATCAGCGAATCCATGCTGCTGGAGGAAGCCGCCTATCTGAAAAAGAATTTCCCCACCGTCCGCTGGATCCAAGTCGACGACGGCTATGCCACCCTCGTTCCGCCCGCCCACGGACTCGGCTGCGTTTACGAAAAGAATCACGGCATCGACCATGGCAAATTCCCCAACGGTCTCCGGCACTATACCGACAAGATCCGCGAACTCGGACTCCGGCCCGCCATCTGGATCGGCGGGTTCTGCCCGGTCAATACCCCCATTTACAAGGAACATCCCGATTGGTTCATTGACTACAGCTACCGCGTCAAGGCTTCCCAGCCGCTGGACGTCAGCCTGCCCGAAGCGCGCGAATACATGACCCGCGCGCTGGATGTGCTGGTCACCGAATTCGGGTTCGAAGCGGTCAAACACGATTTCTGGAGCTATGCGTTCGAGGACAGCAACCTCGAATACCACCGCCACGAGGCATCCGGTTATCAGTGGCGCGACTGGTGGCTCAAGGAAGTGCGCAAACGCCTCGCTTCGGACGGCTATTTGCAGACCGGCTGCGATATCGTGATGGGCAACCCCTTCCTCGGCGAATTCTTCACCAATTACCGTTACGGGATCGATATCGGCGGCGGCAACTGGGATTATGTCAAGACCAATTATCTCTGGGGCATGGCCTGTTTCGCCACCCATACCTCCGATCTGTTCGTGCCGAACAGCGATTCCGTCGGGCTCTTCCCCGGACTCAACGAAACCGAAGCCATGTTCTGCCTCAATTACTGTCTGGTCACCCACACCATGGTCGAGCTCGCCGGACGCCTCAGCAAACATCCCGATTCGCCCCGCATCCCGATCCTCAAGAAAGCGGTCTGCAATCCGAACAACGGGCAGGAGATCTTCTTCGGCAAATGGAATTATCTCGACAGCAAGCAGAAATATCCGCCGGTCATTTACTTCAAGACCGCGCATTTCTGTCCGTCGGAAGATCAGGCGGGTCTGCCGCTGCGGACTGCCGGCCTTTTCAACCTCGAAGATCAGGCGCAGCAGGTCTCTTTCTCCGCCGCGGAACTGGGCTTGTCAAAAGGGACCTACCGCGTAACGGATGTCTGGAGCGGCGAATCCTTCACGCTTACGGACAGTCTGACGTTCGAACTGCCTCCGCACGGCAGCCGCCTGCTGGCGGTCAGCTCCGCCGATCCGGAGCAGCTCATCGACTGCAACATCCGCATCCTCCGCACGGAAAAACAGGACAGGGAACTCAAGCTGTTTTTCGATTATGCCAATGCGGCGGAATTCACTTTCGCATCGCAGCCGGCCGAGGTCACTCTGGACGGCAAGCCGGTTCCGGTGAGCGGGACCACGGTGAAAGCGGACATCGGCGAAAAGAGCGTGATGACGGTCAGATTCGCCTGAAAATCATCAGGCGAACGGGCGCTGCAGCGAATCGGCTTTCCGGGCAATGCTCAAGGAGGCGATATCGGCTTCGCTCTGCAGCGAGATCAGCCGGGGCGCGCCGGACAGGACTTTCCGGATCCGTTTCCAGTCGATGGTGCCATGCTCGTCGATGACGGTATGCAGGTCATTGAGCCCGTCATTGTCGTGGACGTGCACGGTAACGATCTCCGGCGCCATGTATTCGGCAATTCCGGGCGTGAATTCCGGAATGCCGGGCTGCCAGGCCTTCTGGATATAGCCGACCATTTTCCGCACGTCGCGGCCCGCCATCGGTTCCATCAGGTTGGCATGGCCGCAGTCCAGACACAGTCCCAGATACGGCGACGGAAACCGCTTGACTAGAGCCATTGCTTCCTGCGCCGTCGTGGAAGGTTCGAAACAATTCTCCACGGCCAGCGTGAGCTGATGTTTTTCCGCGGTTTTCAGCAGTCTTTCCAGCGCCGCGGCGGCGATGTCCCGGTATTTCTCCTCGTTCCCGCGCCAGGTGTTCCCGTAAACGCAGGAAGCTCCGATGTGAAAGGTCATGGTCCGGATCCCGCAATCCGCCAGGATCGGCATGACCTTTTCATGGGTGACAAAGGACGGTTCATCAGTCAATTCATTCAGGTCATTGCCGGGCCCCCAGGCCGCATGGGCGTCACGGAAGATCAACCCTTCCCGTCCGGCGATCGAGCAGAGCTGTTTCAGCCGGTCCGGATGCTCCAGCAGATTTTTGACCGTTTCGGCATCGGCTGCCAGAAAACGGGTCCCGGCCTGCGCGAACTCGGTGCAAGCTTGAGAAATATGAAAATCATCGTTGCGGTTCCAGCGGTAAAATCCGCTGACCGAAAAAGCATCTGCATTCATGTTCATCTCCTCGTGACATCTATTTTTCCGGTGTCTCGGTGAAACCGAAATCGCGCAGGATCGAATCGCGATTCAGACGGAAATCATATTTCCGGATATCGGCTAGTCCCGGATCCGCCGTCACCGAATGCCGGTCATATCCGGCGTCCTGCCATTCTTTCAGCGAAAGCGGACGGTCCGTTTCCAGCACTTTGGCAAACGGCAGTCCATTTTTTCCGGAAAGATCGAAGAAGATATTGCCGTCGGAATAGAATTTCCGTCCCTCGAAAATCGCTTTTTCCGCCACGGTGAACACCGGCGTTCCATCGGTGATGATCACATTGTTCAGGAACGAAATGACCTTGCCGTGCGGTTCGCCCGGACAGCGGTAGCCCAGCAGACGGTCCCGCGAGATCGCCAGGCCGTTCTGGTGGTTCAGCGCGAAAATGTTATAGCGGACGATGTTTTCCCGTCCGTAATGCTGATGAAACCCCTCGCAGGCGCATTCATAGACCACGTTCCGTTCGAAAATGATATGGGACGATCCTTCATCGGTATAGAGACCCCAGCCGCCGTAATACCGGTTCCGGATATGATGGACCGTATTCTCCCACACCCGGGTCCCCGGCTGCACCCCGAGCAGATAGATCCCGCCCATGTCGCTGAGCAATCCTTTGCCGAGGTCGTGGATGTGGTTGTGATGGATCCGGATGTCATGCGTCACGGAATCGGCGTAGCCCCAGACCCAGCCGCAGGAAATGCCGGAATAATACAGGTCGTGGATATGGTTGTCTTCCAGCAGACAGCCCCACGCATGCATGATGACGATTCCCGTGGCGGAATGATAAAACAGACCGCAGTCATGGATATGGTTGCCGCAGATGACGATCCGGCTGACCTGGAGTGAGGAGTCTTTTTCCACCAGCCGGCTGTCGGCACCGAACACGAGTATGCCCCCTGCCCCGAGATGATGCAGATGGTTGTTCCGGAAAGTCAGGCTGCGGCAGGCGGAGACCACCTCGATCCCGTATCTGGAACAGCCGCTGATCTCACACTCTTCGACCGCACAATCGGCGGCGTGGTCGAACAGGATCACACCGGGAACATGGACCGCCGCCTGAACCGACTGGAAAGTCGGTTTGAAATCATCGGCAGACCGCGGATCCGAGCCTTCGGATAAATCGGTCAGCGGTCCGAATCCGGGGTCCCGCAGATCCAGACACTTTCCGTTCCGGAGCGGCAGATAATTCCCCGCACACCGGAAACGGATCCCCTTCAAAGTCACCCAGCGGGCGCCGGAATCGATCCGCACCAGAGTTCCGATCACCGGGATCTCCGCTTCGAACGGACGGTCCGGTTTTTCCGGGATATACAGGATCTCGTGTTTCAGACGGTCGAAATAGAATTCATTGGGCTCGGACAATGCTTCCCGCACATTGGTGTAGATAAATTCGGTATTTTCTTTTTTCGGGATGGCGGAAATGAGGGAAGCGGTGGTGATTTTACGTTCCCTTGCGTCATAGGATCCGAATTTCAGGTTTTCATCGATCCACAGATGGATCATCCGGATCAGAATATTCTGCGGATCATACCACCGCGGGTCGAAATCACCCTCGGAAACATGAAAATTATCGCGGTTGCTCTCATCGGTCCATAAGCCGTCTTTCGATCCATCGGCCACTCTCAGCCAGCCTTTTTTCGGCCAGCGGGCGGGATCCGCGGCTTTGCCGTTCACATAAAAGAACGGCAGCTCGGTGATTTTTTCGGGAACGGATGCCCGGAAAACCGTCCGTCCGTTGACCCGGATTTTCCGCCAGTTGTCCACCGGACAGCCGCCCGTGACGGTGACTTTGCCCGTCCGGACCGCCTCGACCGTCACCGGGAAGGAACCGTAAAAATGCAGCGGCTTGGAAATCCGGTAAACACCGTCATGCACCAGAATTTTCGCCGGAACGTTCAATTCCCCGCATTCATGCAGCCGCGCCAGACGGTCATAAGCGCTCTGGATGTCCGTAAACACCTGACCGCGGTCAAGCTTCGATTTTGCCGGAATCTCCTTGAATACCTGAATCTCCATTGCCGACTCCTTCTTTGGATCCGTTGATGCCGTAGGTTCCGGTTTCAATATAACGGTTCCGGCGGGAAAATGCAACCGGCTGACGATGCGAAAACGATTTTTTTCGAGCGGCGGCCGGCTCAGCGGTACGGATCGTGGATCTTTTCCGGATGCTTGCGCACCCAGGCCTGGACCGCGGGAATGACCTGCTGCGCCCGCTTTTTCAGTTCGGGCAGTTCCTTCCGCGCGGCGGCAGAACCTTTGCCTTCTTCGATCCCGTCGCGCAGACGGTAGTAATCAGCCATGAGCGCAGCCAGTTCTTCGCGCAGACGGTTGAATTCGGGATCGGGATGAGCGCACCAGCGTTGATACCGGGGAGTCTTCTTCCGCATTTCCGGCGTCACGGTCAATTCCAGTGCACAGCAGAGCAGGAAATCGGTTTCATCGATCTCCCGCTGGATGGCATCCATTTCCCGGAGGACTTGTCCCAGCGGCGCTTTCGCAATTTTCTGCTGCAGCTCCCGGTAATCCCCGAACAGCGTTTCCAAAGCCCGGCGCGGCGGCAGGGATTTCAGCCGGTCCGGATCGGACACCGGGATCTTGTCGCCGGCCGCCTGTTCGGCCAGGATCAGATACCGGGCATGTTCCGCCCGGAAACGGGAACGGAATGCCGCATCCAGTTCACTGAGATCCGGTCCGTTGTAAATATAGACGGCATCGCCGGGAAGCAGCATCAGATCGATCTTTTCCCCTTTCACATCAGCGAGGGCGGAAAGGTTGAAATTCTTTCCGGCAGGCAGAGTCAGCGTGCCTTTTTCCGTTCCTTCCGGATTCTGGTTGACCGCCAGGAGCAGCTGTCCTTTCGGAGTTTTCAGGGAGAACAGCCGGATCGCGGGGCCATCGTAGAAACGGTTTTCCGAACGGTATTTGCGGCAATCGATCCTGACACCGGCAGGAACTGATGCGGGTTTGGCACTGAGCAGCAGCGGACCGGCCGTGGCAAAAGCGCGTCCGGCGTCGGCAATGCCCTGCCAGGAAGGAGTGAGCTGGCCGGCACCGCCCATCGGGGCATACCGGTAAAGATGATATTTGAGCATCCACGGCCAGTTCCAGTTCGGGAACCCGTGCCAGAAAATGCCTTTGACGCCGGCCGCCGCGGCCAGATGCAGCATCAGACGGTATTCTCCCGCGGTGGGCAGCGCATAGACGATATGCGCATTGTCCGGACCGCCGGCAAAGCCCTGCGGAACGAACCACACCGGTTTGTCTCCAGCCTTTCTGACCAGACCGGCAAATTCATGGTAAACGCTCCACGGATTGTGGCCGGAGGCACTCTGCCGCTTGATCGGGTACCAGTCGCCCAGGAAAATCGGCACATACGGCATCAGGTCCACCGTCGAGGAATTCAGATAAGGAAACGCAATAATATGTTCCGGCAGGAGTTTTTTGAGTTCCTGATGCGCACGGAGCATGACCGCGGCATTCTGCGGGAGCAGTTCATCGGCCGTGAAGATCAGCGGGATCACATCCTGATAATCCCGGATGAATTTCTGCAGATCGGGATGCTCCATGATCTTTTTCATCCGCGGCCAGTCGTTCTTCAGGTATTTTTCCACCTCGATGTCTTTTTTGTAAACGAACAGAGTCGAGAGAAATAGTTTCGCATGATATTTACGGGCCAGTTCGCCCTGAAGGTGACGTCCGGATTTATCCCGGAACAGTTTATGGCGGTCGCCCCAGATCGTGGTCTCGAACGCGTTGAAATAATTATTGACCAGCAGGCGCATCAGGCGGGGACTCAATCTGACATATTGACGGTTGACGCCGGCCGGCTGATGAAGGCCGGCCATTTCAGGCTGGCTGAGGTTGCCCAGACCGGTGGAATACGGGAAGAACTCCCTGAACTGTTCCGGAAGTTCGGCCTGGAGCGGGACATCGGGCATCTTCAGCGGCTTGATCTCATAGAATTTCTGTTTGCTGCCGTGCGCATCGGCATAATAATCCTGATCGCCCGGCATCACGGAAACGGTCGATACCAGGCTCCGTTTTTCACCGGGAGCGAGCGTGAACGGACGGATGAACCATTCGATGGTGCTGGTGGCGGGCGCCATGCGGAAGAAGGCATAATGGCGGCCGGCATCCTGCGGGTCGAATTCGAACACCAGCGCGGCTTTCGCACCGTTGTAATACTTGGCCTGCCAGCCGGCGCGGCAGAGGTCCTGGATGACCGTATTGAGCCCGTTCAGCGGAGCGCCGGTCTGCCGGAAGATCGTGATCCAGTCCGGCGTCGGCCACGAATAGGTGCCGGGCTGCGAACTGACGAAATTCTGGATCCGCTGATCGATCTTGAGTTCCTTTTCGGAACCGTTCCGCAGAGTCAGGGTAAACCGGATCCCGGAGTCGAGCAGTTCATATTTTTTCCGGACTTCCAATCCCCGGAACGCGCCGGAATCAACTTTGGCGGAGTATTCGCGCATGGCCGCAGCCGAGGCGCTGCGCACAAAAGGACGGCGGAGCAGCACCCCCGGCATCGACGGCGACGGCAGGATCACCTGGAACAGTCCCCCTGCCCGCGTGATCTGGTTGGCGTCGGTGAATTCGAACTGTTTTTCTTTCCAGACCAGCGAATCGATCCCGGCGCCGACCTGCGGATTGAACGAGGCTTTCAGCTTGCTGTTTTCCAGCCGGTCGCCGGAGCGGATCTCCAGCGTGACATCATCGAACTGGACATCGATATCCTTGCCGATGATCTCCAGGCTCACCTGGATTTTCGCCGTGCCGTCGGGGACGGTGATTTTCATGACCAGTTTCCGCCACTGTGAGGAGGCGGCCATGCCCTGCATGCGGTAATGCTTGTTCCAGGTATTGCCCATGCGTTTGCCGTTGCGGTCGAGGAACCAGATCCGGAAATTACCGCTGCCCGTCCCTTTGATTCCAGCCGTCATGATGACCTCATCGCCGGGTGAAACGGGAATGTTTTTCGCATAACGGGCGGACGTGAAAGCTTTTTTGCCTTTGGTCTGCAGCCGCAGCGCGTTTTTGCCGGTCTGTCCGGGCTGAACGAGCGAAATATCGCAGTATTTTTCGCCATCGTTCATGGAACAATCCCAGTCTTTGACCAGTTCCACTTTGTAACGGCCTTTCTTGTATGGGACGGTCTCTTCGAACGAAGGATTGGTCAGCAAATTTTCGGCTCCGGCGGCGGATAATGCCAGACCGCAAAACAAAGGGATGAATCGGAAACAGTTCATGATTACAGCCTCAACTCAAGTTGAAAAATCAAATGGAAAGCGGTTCTCTGACCGCACGGATATCGGTCGGGACCGCATTCCAGATATCGCAGCCGTAAGAGGAATAATTGGTCCAGGCTTCCTGAACGTGTTCGACATGACCGTCGATGAAACTCTGGTTGCGGCCTTTGCCGTGGGCGCCCCAGCGGCCGACATTCGCAGTCCGGGTCGAATGCAGCAGATGAGCGGCATAACTGCCGTTCTGCCAGTAAGAAGTATTGCCGGGAAAACAATAGAAGGCGAACGAATCGGCGAAAATCGGCTGCACCTTATCACCGTTGAAAGGACGGATCTTCCGCAGGACCGGGTAGGTGCCACTGGCGCAGGAAACCGTGCCGCCCATCCGGCCGCAATAGCCGTAACTCAGGTAGATGGACATGGTAGCGGCATACATCTTGCGGGGAGCAGGATCGCCGGGGCAGACCAGCGTGGTCCGGGACTGGTTCGGGGCGGTGTCCTTAGTCCCGTTCATATAATTGACCCAGAGATATTCATTCCAGGGGACGAAGCCGGCGCTGTTCCCGTTCTGGCAGGGCAGCAGATAATCCTGATGGTCGTCCGCATAGGTATGCCACCAGAGCGCCATCTGCTTCAGGTTGCCGGAGCAGTTTGCCGACTGGGCTTTCTTTTTGGCGGCATTCAGCGCGGGCAGCAGCATGGCCGCCAGGATCGCAATGATCGCAATCACCACCAGGAGTTCTATCAAGGTGAAATTGCGGAGGCGGGCTTTCGATATTTTTGCGGACGTTTCATGATGAATTTCCCTTTCCCATTATGCTTGAGCCAATTTCAAAACGTTTTGGCTCTTCTTGTTAAAAAGTTGTTTTTTTCAGCGTCAAACCAATTTTGACGCATCGACTGTGATTTTTTCTTGAAAAAGTCACGAAAAATCATGTTTCATGGCAT